>SYFR01000013.1 GCA_005800325.1 Myxococcales bacterium
CGAGGCGGCGCGACGTCGGCGCGGGCTCCCACGCGGCGCGCACCGGGGGCGGCGTCAGCTTCTGCTCGAGCGAGTCGGTCCGCACGTAGGCGAACGCCCAGGCCTCGAAGGAGTCGGACGGCGGCTCGCGCATCGCGGAGGGCGTCATCGCGGGAGGCGTCATAGGACGGCAGTTTCCGATTTGCTCGCGCGCGAGACTAGCGTACCGGCGAGGCAGGGGACCGAAGAGAAGAGAAGGAAATCATGGGCCGATCAAGAATGATGCGGGTGGCGGCGTGCGTTGCGGTTGTGCTCGGAGGCGTGGCGTGGTCGGCGTGCACCGGAGACGCGAATCCGGACGTCAACCCGACCACCGCGTCGAGCGGCACGGGGATGGGGGGCGACGCGGAGGTGTGCCCGGGCGGGACGCTCTGCGAAGGGACGTGCACGAACCCTGCCTTCGATCCGAAGAACTGCGGCGCGTGCGGCACCGCGTGCGCCGAGGGAGAGGTCTGCAGCGAAGGGCAGTGCGGCGTGACCTGCCTCGGCGGGACGTCGAAGTGCGGCGAGCTGTGCGTCAACATCGCGAGCGATCCGCTGCACTGTGGCGCGTGTCCGATCGCGTGCGCCGCGGGCGAGGTGTGCTCGAACGGGACTTGCGGCCTCACCTGCGAGGACGGCGGGGGGATCGACTGCGACGGCGTCTGCGTGAACCCGAAGACGGACGCCGGCAACTGCGGCGGCTGCGCGATGGCCTGCGACGAGGGCCTCGTCTGCGCGGACGGAGCGTGCCAGCTCGCCTGCTCGGGCGGCACCATGAGCTGCGACGGCAAGTGCGTCGACGTCGGCAACGACCCGCTGAACTGCGGCGCGTGCGGGACGAAGTGCGACGCGGTGAAGATGGAGGTCTGCTCGCTCGGCGTGTGCTCCTTCGACTGCATCGGCGGCACGACCGAGTGCAGTGGCCTCTGCGTCGATGTGAACGTCGACGTCGCCAACTGCGGCGGCTGCGGCATGGCGTGCGGGATGGACGAGGTGTGCACCGCGGGCGCATGCAAATCCGTGTGCGGGGCCGGCCTCACGAAGTGCGGCAACGCCTGCGTCGACGTGATGGTGGATGACGCGAACTGCGGCGCATGCGCCGTCGCCTGCAAGAGCAGCGAGGACTGCAAGGCTGGCAAATGCGAGGCCTGCAACACGACGACGACGGACTGCGACGGCGACGGCTGGAAGGTCGCCGACGGCGACTGCTGCGATCTGCCCGGTCTGTGCGGCGCCCAGCCGAACCTCGTCAATCCGGGCGCGGTCGAGGTGAAGGGCAACGGCGTCGACGACAACTGCAACGGCAAGCTCGATCTCTTCGACACGAGCGACACCGTGCCGTGCGATCAGGGGCTCGCCTCGAGCTCACAGGTCCCGGGCGACTACGCGAAGGCGATGGGGATCTGCCGCACGACGACGCTCGCGCCGGCGCTCAAGGACAAGACCTGGGGCCTCATCGAGGCGAAGCTCCTGCGCGCCGATGGCACGGCGCTCGTGGCGAACGCGACGTCGATCTCGCTGCGCAGCACCTTCGGCAGCGTGGCGCCCGCGACGGTGCAGGGTCAGCGCGCTGCGGTGCTCTCCACCGGGGTCGCCTCCGACTACACGCAGACGACGCCGGGGCCCAACACGACCGCATCCAAGGATCACGGCAGCAGCGTCAACATCGCGACCTGCGTGAGCGCCGACTGCATCAAGGATTGGTTCACGAAGGCGAACCCCCCGCTCAAGAAGGCGAACGAGCTGCCGGTCGCGCCGAACTGCGGCTCGGGCAGCGCGGGCGAGCCAACTCTGGCACGCGACTCGGTGATGCTGCGGCTGAAGCTGCGCGCGCCGACGAACGCGCGGGCGTTCTCGTTCAACAGCTACTTTTTCTCGGCCGAGTACCCGGAGTTCGTGTGCACCAACTTCAACGACCAGTTCGCGGTGCTCATCGATACCGCCAAGCCGCCGACGCCGATCCTGAACCCCATCGACAAGAACCTGATGGTCTTCAGCGACGGGATGGCCCAATGGCCCATCGGCATCAACGTGGCGAACGGCACCTCGCTCTTCAACGTGTGTGAGACCCAGGCGCAGAACGCCGCGTGCTGGGACGCCACCGTGAGCGCAAAATCATGCGCCCTCGGCGCAGCTCAGCTCGCGGGGACCGGCTTCGGCAAGGACGGCGGCGCGACGTGCACGGGGGGCGGCGGCACCTTCTGGCTCACGACCAGCGGCAACATTGCCCCGGGCGAGCTCGTCGATCTGCGCATCGTCATCTGGGACGTGGGCGACAACCTACTCGACTCGCTCGCGCTGCTCGACGGCTTCGAGTGGCTGCCGAACGCGACGCTCCCCGGCACCGACGTGAACTGAGCGCGCCGCTCGAGCGGAGCGCCGGCGCGTGCCCAGCGGCGCGTGCCCAGGGAGCGCGAGCGCGCGTCCGAGCCTAGCGGTTTGGCCGCGGGCATTCAAACCACGCAGGAGACAATTCACGGCCACAGCACCGCGACGGCGCGCTGGCACCGCGGCGGCACGCCGTCTCGCGCGCGAGGTCGAGCTTGCCCGTGCCTAGCCGAGGGCGAGGCGCGTGCTGATCGCCGTCGACCGAGGCGCCGGGACCGACTCCCGCGACGCCGCTGCTGGCTCGCGCGTCGCGGGTGCTGACTCGCGCGACGCTGGCGCTGGCTCCCGCCTAGCCGCTGCTGGCCCGCGCGACGCTGGCGCTGGCTCCGAGCGCGGCGCGGCCTCGTGCCAGTCGGACGCGCGCAGCGAGCGCACCTTGCTGATGGCGATCTCGCCGGTGCCGAGGTCGAACACCAGCTTGCGGCCAAGCTGGCCGCCGATGTCTTCCGACACGACGGCGACGCCGAGGCGCGCGAGCACGCGGCGCGCGACGGCGACGAGCGTCTCTTGCCCCGCGCCATCGCCTTTGGCCGCACCGACGAGCTGGGCTTCCCACGCGGAGGGCTCATCCTTCACGCTCAGGGAGCGCGCGAGCCCGTAAATGGCGGCGTTTCCGAAGCGCGCCGTCGCGAGCTTGGCGTCGGCTGTCGACGGAAGCTCGAACTGCGCCATGCCGCCCTTCTTCGTGGTGGCGTTCCATAACGTCACGACAAGACTCGAGCCCACGATCGCGCCGATGCGTTCTGGGGACTCGCCGTAGCGAATCGCGCTGGGCTCGAGCAGGTGATTCATCAGGCTCCCGGAAGCCGCGAGAATGGCGCAAGCGGACGCTTTCGGCCAAGAATGCGGCGCGGCCTCACGAGCCAGCGGAAGTCGCGAATTGCCAAAGATGCCGCCCTCGAGCGCGCCAGCGGCCACGGTCCACGCTCCGACGACACCGCTCAGTTCGAGCAGTGCGTGCCCGGCGTATAGCCCTCCTCGGGCGACATCGGGCCGAGACCGCCGAGCTCCTGGCGCTGCTCCGTCGTGAGCTCCCGCGCCGCCGAGACCGCGCCGAGCACCGTCGCGCCCTCCGTGGGCGAGCGCTCGTAGCTCGCGAAATCGACGCGGTAGAGCCCAAATCGCGGCTCGTAGCCCTCGACCCACTCGAAGTTGTCGTAGAGGCTCCAGTGCAGGTAGCCGCGCACGTCGACGCCCTCGTCGCGCGCCTTCGCGATCTGCTCGAGCGATCGCACGACGTGCTCCGCGCGCCTCCGGCCCGACTCCGTCGCGAGCCCCGACTCGCTCACGATCATGGGCAAATCGGGCCATCGCGCCGAGAAATCCTTCAAGATCTCGTACACGCCCGGCTCGTAGTACTCGTACTTCATCGTTGGCACGCACTTCGTGAAGTCGTCGCCCACGGGCGGAATGCACGAGCCGAAATCGATGCCGTTGAAGCACGGCGCGATCTCGACGACGGGGATGAGCTTCGTCTGCCCCGTCACGCCCGCGCGGAAGTAGTACTGGACGCCGAGCCAATCGAGCGTGCCCTTCACCTCGGGCAACTCCTCGTCGAGCGTGCCGTCGAAGTCCGGGTCGAACTTGCCTTGGCGGATGCCGTCGACGAACAGGTAGTGATACAGCGCGACGACGCGGTCGCGGGCCGCGACGTCTTCCGGGTCGTCGCTCAGCGCGTTGAACCGCGCGGGACTGAACGAGCCGACCGAGAGGCTGAGCCCCACGTCGGCGCCGTTCGCGTCGTTCGCCTTGATCGCCTCGTACGCGGCCGCGTGCATGCGGAGGTACGTGCGCACGACGGGCACGAACCGGTTGAGCAGCTTCTCCGCGCCGAGCACGTAGGACTTGCCCGGCGGGAATGAGCCGACGCCGTAGCCCGCGAGCAGGTAGTTCACCGGCTCGTTCACCGTGCCCCACACCCGCACGCGATCGCCGAAGCGCTCGGCGAGGAGCTGCGCGTGCTCCGCGAACTCCTCGATGATCTGCGGCGCGCCCTCCGGGTGATCGAAGCCGCAGAGGTTCGTGTCCGACGGGCCATTCGCGCACGCGACGTCGCGCGGGTCGTCGACCCAAATCGGATTGGAAAAGTGGTGCACCGTGATCACGGGCTCGATCCCGGCGGCCACGAGCGCGTCGATCACCTCGTCGTAGTGGGCGAGCGCCTCCGCGTCGATCACGTCGCGCTGGGGCTCGACGCGCGCCCACTCGATGCTGAAGCGGTAGGTGTCGAGCCCCATCTCCTGGAGCAACGCGATGTCGTCGAGCGCGCGCGTGTAGCCGAACGTGGCGTCGCCGAGCGGCGCCTTGCCCTTGCCGAGCCCGCCCTCGCTCTCGGGCGCGGTGAACACGGCCCAGTCGACGCTCGTGTTGCCGTCCTCGATCTGCGTCGCCGCCGTCGCCGCGCCAAGTCGGAACGAGCCGCGCCCGTCATCGCTCACGAGCGAACCCGGCGCGCCGAACGCGATCGGATCGGGCGGCGCGGCGCTGCCGCCCGTGCCCGTCGTCGCTCCGTCGTCGCCGCACCCAACCACGCCGGAGGTGAGCGCGAGCCCTCCGACGACCACCGCCACAAGCCCACGATTTGCGCCGATTTTCCGCACGGTCGAGACGCCTATCACGTTTTGGAACCCTTGCGTCGCGACGCGCCGCAGAACCCACCTCCTCCTCCCGAACTCGCGCGCAAGCCTGCCTCAGCCATGACGAACGACACCCTCGGTGGCAGCCCGCGTCGTCATGAAACAGTCGGCCGTTTAGACGCTCGCGCTCGTGTGTTCCCTCGGGATGATCGGCTGCGCCCCGGGAGGCGACACGCTCGACGAGACGGGCGGCGCGAGCGGCGACGGCGGCTCGGGCGCCGTGACGGGCGCGACGCGCGCGCCGGGCGTGACGTCGGGCTCGGGCGCCGAGTCGACCACGACCTCGACGGGCTCGGGCTTCGAGTCGACGGGCAGCGGGATGCCGCCCGCGGGCTGCGAAGGGAACGCCGGCGACATCGACCTCATCTCGAAGCCGTACGACCTCCAAAAGCTCGTACCCGCGTCGCTCGAGCTGACGAAGATCGGCGCCCTGGCATGCCTGCAAAACGGCGGCGTCGCGACGCCGCCAAGGTCGAGCGAGAGTTCGGCCACACGATGCTTCGACGCCACGGCGGCCGGCGTGAATGCGTCCGCGGGCGTCCGCGCGTGGCCCACGACTTCGCGGTCCTCGCCGCAGCGGTGAACTTGCTAGAAGCCCTCGAGCTCGTCGTCGCTGAGCGGGATGATCTGCTCGGGCGAGACGTGTCCCTGGCCGCGAAGCGCAGGACGGCCTCCGGCTTCGTGCACGCGTCGCCCGGGTAGGGCGCGAGCGCCGCGACCCGCAGCATGTCCGCCGCGGGCCGAGCCACCGCGGACCTGCCGCGAGCCGCCGGACCTGCCGTCGCCGGCTTCGTCCGTGAGGGTGAAGACGTTCAGCATGCCTGCGAGCTCGCCAGACTGCGCGTTGAGCTCTTCGGCGGCGCTGGCGCTCTCTTCGGAGTTCGCGGCGTTCTGCTGCGTCACGTTGTTCACCTGCGCGACCGCGACGTTGATCTGCTTCACGCCCTTGGCCTGCTCGTCGCTCGCCGCGGCGATCTCCGCCACGATCTCGGTGACCTTCGTCGCGCCGGTGACGATGTCCTTGAGCTGGCGCGATACCTCCTCGCCGAGCTTGACGCCCTCGTCAGCGTTCTTCACGGCGCCCTCGAGCATCTCCGCCGTGTTCTTCGCGGCTTCGGCGCTGCGCTGCGCGAGGTTACGAACCTCCTCGGCCACGACCGCGAAGCCCTTGCCGGCGTCGCCGGCGC
>SYFR01000014.1 GCA_005800325.1 Myxococcales bacterium
CCGGAGCCGGAACCGGAACCGGCACCGGAGCCCGAGCCCGTCGAGGAAGTGGAGCCACCGGCAGCAGCGGACGCATCGATCGCCCCCCCGATCCCGCCCGTCCCCGAGCTCGGCGTGCACGAGAGAGTCGCGCCGCCGCCGCTCTCATCCGAAGCGGCGCGTCGACTCGAAGAGCTGCTCGGCATGAGCGACGTTGCCGGGACCGCGGTGGCGCACGAGGCCCGAGGGGACGAGCACTCCGGAGCCGAAGTGTTCGCCGTCGTCACCGTGGAAGAATCCGACGTCGACGTTCACGAAGTCCTCGCCGCGAGCGAACCGGGGCCCCTAACCCCGCCGCTGCCCGCGGCGGTTGGTGACGCGGAGAGCGCGGATTCGAGCACGAGCGCCGTCGAGTTGCCCGCGGTGGGCAGCGGCGGGGCTGCCCTCGCGGATGCATCCGCGGTGCTGGATGAAGAGGATGCTCCCGCGTTGCTCGAGCGTCGCGGCGAGCGCGCGGCGTGGGCGCTACGCGCGCGATGGCTCTACGATGAGGCCCCCGCACAGGTCGGGGCCCGGGCCTCGGCGCTCATCGTGGTGAGCGAGCTCTTCATGATGGCCGGAGAGCCGGAAGAGGCCGAGCGAGTTGCACGTGAAGCGCTCGCCATCGACGCGACGTCGCCCCTTGCCGCCCGCCAATTGCGGGCGATTTGCAGTGCGCGCGGCGCGTGGGGCGACGTGCTCGACGTGCTCGAGCGCGAGGCTTCCGACGCTCTGACCCTCGAGGGACGTATGCATGCCGCGCACCTCGCCGTCGACGTTGCGCGCCACGTCGTAAGCGACGAGGAGCGCGCCGCGCGGCTGTTCGCTGTCGCCGAGCACGCTACACCGCATGACGAGCGGGTCTCGGCCTCGCGCGCCGCAACCCAGCTCATTGGGCTCGCCGACGGATCGGCTTCGCTCGACCCCTCGCCGTCGTCGAGCCTCGCCAGCGCGTTCGCGTTCCTCACATTCTCGAGCAAGGACGGCGGGGTCGAAGCGTCGTTCGATTCCCCGTTTATCCGCGTACTCGCCGCACGTGCCGCGATCCGCGAGCGCGACCCGGAGCGTACCGCCGAGGCGCTCTCAGCGCTCGCTGCGGATGACGCGCTCGGGCCGGCGGCTTCGTGGCTCCTCGCGGCCGTCGGCAGCGTCGATGTCTCGCACTACTCCCGGGTCGAGGCGGCGCTCGAGCGCGCGCGGGCGAGCCGACATGGCGCGGTCGTATCGCGCGTGGGCATGGCGTTGGCGTTTCGACGCGGGGATTTGCAGGCCGTTCGGCGCGCGCTCGAGCTCGCGGACGTCGACGCGCTCGACGCGTCCGAAGGACTCGCGATCGCCGCGCTGTCGGATGCGCGCCAGTCGCGCGTGCGCCGGTGGCTCGAGACCGTGACTGCGGATGTTCATGCGGCACCTCTCGCCGTGGCCGCGGCGGCCGTGTTGCGTGAGCCGACGGGGCTCGCGCGCGACCGCGGCGCATCCACGCTGCGAACACAGGCAGCCCTCGGACGCGAGCTCGCCGCGACGTCCCGCTTCAGCGGTGATGCCCGCGACGACCTCGAGGCGCGCCTCGGCCCATTGGCGGAGTTGCTCGGGGAGCGCGACGGCGCGGCGCGTGCGATTGGCATCGAGCGCGCCTTCGTCGACCGGGACGATGCTCGCTTCGCCGAGCTCTTGGCGAGCGGCACGCCGACTCCAGAGCAGCGCCTGCTCCAAGCGGTGCTGCTCTCGGCGTGGGGCAAGCACCTCGAGGCCCGCCTCGTCGCCGAACCGCTCGCAGCGAGGCACGAGGCGGCGCTGCGGATCCGGATGCGCTCGCTTGGGCCGAGCGATGACGGCACCGACGCCACTCGCGCGCTCGGTGCGTACGCCGTCGCCGCGGAGCCGCAAGCCTGCGCCGCCGCGCTCGCCGAGTCGCTTGTGCGTGGAGCACTCTCGGGCGAGCCGACGCGCGCCGCCGACATCGAGCGCATCCAGGCGTGCGCGCCCGAGCTCGGGCTCGCAGCGGCCGTCGAGCTCGCTTCGCTCCCGGCCGGCGCGGACGGGCATGACGTGCGGCGCGCTCTCACCCGCGGAGGCGCGGAAGTCGTGCCGCTCGCCCACGCGGCGATCGACGCCGCATACGACGGCGCTCCCCCTCCCCCAAGCGGGCCGGCCGACGAGGAAGGTGAGGTCGCATCGCTCGAGCGCGCTCATCGCGCCGCTTCCCACGACCTGGCGCTGCGTGATGCGCTCGACCTGCGCGGCACACGAGAGGGACGTGCGGCGTGGCTCGTTGAGCGGTGCGCCGCGGACGACGGCGCGCCATTGTTCCTCGAGGCGGCGCGCGCGTGCGAAAGCGAAGATGACGTCGAGCGCGCGGCGCGGCTCGCGGCGGCCGTGCGTCAGGGGCCCGACCAGCCCATCGCGGAGGCTCTGCTCTTCAGCTACGGCTTGCGCGGCCACGGCACCGCCGCGCTCGTGGACCGGTACGCGTCGGCTTACCGCCAGGCGCTCGACGCGGATGTGCGACGCGACCTCGCTCAGCTGCGCGCGCAGCTCGAGGAGTACGGCCGAGGCGATCGTGCGGCGGCGCGTCGGGCCTACCTCGACGCGACCGCGTCCGACCCGACCGACCTCGTATCCCTCTACGCGGCCGAGGGGATCGCGCTCGGCGAGCAGGACGACGCTGAGCTCGCGGCGATCGAGCTCTCTATCGCGGAGGCGACGGTGGCGGCCCCCGGATCCCGGTCGTCCGCACCCGGGCACGCGCGTGTCGCGTCACGCCTTCGCGTCAAGAGCGGTGGAGTGGCCGCCGCCTTCGAGCCGGCTCGTGTCGCATTGTTGGGCGCGCCCCGCGAGGTCTGGGCGCTGCGTGCCGTTGCTCTGCAGGCCCGCGAACGGGGCGTCCATGGCGCGGCGATCGAGGCCTTGTACGAGCTCGCCGAGCGCTCCTCGTCGCCGTTGGCCCGCGCGACGATCGCGTTGCGTGCCTCCGAGCTCGCGCAGCGCCAGGGCGACGACGCGCGTGCGCTCTCGCTCGTGCGCGCCGGCATTCGGGCGCTCCCCGACCACCCGGTTTTGCGTGCGCGTCTGGCGGCTTTTCTCGACGCGCAGGGCGCCGCGGTAGAGGCCGCCGACGCGTACGAGCGCTTGGCCGAGACGACGGCCAGTGTCCCTTCGCGAGTGACGGCGCTGAGTCGCGCCGCGGCGGCGTGGCTCTCGACGGGCGATCCCCGCGCCCACGCCGATGGGCGCCGCCTGCTCGAGGCGGTGTGCGCGCTCGATCCGACCCAGGCCGATGCGTTCGAGCGGCTCGAGGCCATCTACCTCGCGATGGGCGCGAAGACGCAGCTCGCCGAGCTGCTCTCGGAGCGCGCGCGTGCGACGACGGATCCCCGCGAGCGAGGGGAGCTCGAGGTGCGACGGGGCCGTCTGCTCGCCGAGCTCGGAGCCTCGACGGAGGCGAAGGCAGCGTTGGCCGCCGCCCTTGCGGCGCGACCCGACGACGTCGAGGTCCTGCGCGCGCACCTCGAGCTTGCGCGTGCGGACGGAGAGTGGGAGGCCGTCGAGCAGGCGCTCATCCAGCTCGCCCGCCTCGTCGTAGAGCCGGCGGATCGCGCATCGCTCTACCTCGATCTCGGCGAGCTCTACGCCATCTCGCTCCCCAATTCGGCCCGGGCCGAGCGCTCTTTCCGCGAGGCCCTGAGGGTAGATCCCGAGCGCGTGGAGGCCCGCGAGCAGCTCGTCGCGTTTTTCCTGTCGCAGGGAGATCTCAAAGCCGCCGTGAGCGAGCAGGAGCACCTCATCCGCCAGGCCACGCTGCCGGAGCACACGCGCGATCGCACCCTCGAGCTCGCCCGAATCTACGAGAGCTGTGCGAACCTCGCCGATGCCGACAAGACACTCGATGCGTTGCGCCGCTCCCACCCGAAGGATCCCGAGGTCGTTCGGGCGTCGGTCGAGCTCTATCGGCGGACGGCAAGAGACGAGCTCGCCGAGACGCTGCTCGACAAGGCCGCGGGCGACGTGCGCCGCGGGATCGGAGCGGGCCGCTTCGAAGAGGCCATCTTCCAGATGGCGGTGGCAGTCGCCGAGCTTCGCGGACGAGCAGACGCGCACGCAACGGCGAGCGCTGCGCTCGATGCGCTGGCCGGACGACCCGGCTCGAGCGCGCCGGGATGCGGCCTCGACGCGCTCGACGCCTCTTGCGACGACCTCCTCGCGTCCGACGTATTCACGCCGGCGTTCCGCGCGCTGCTTGCGAGCGACGGCGCGCTTCTCGAAGCCGCTGCCCCTCCGGTCGACTTCAAATCGGCGCGCGCCAAGCCCGTCACGCAGCACCCTCTCGTACTCGCGCGGATTGCCGAACTCGCGCGCGCCCTCGGCATCGACCGCGTCGAGGTGTTCGTTGCGAGCGCCCTCGGGCACGTCTGCTTGCCGGCGCGTTCGACGCCGCCCACGCTGTGCATCGGCGCGCCGCTCCTCGAAGACTCACGCGCCGAGCTTCGTGACGTCCTCTTGATTCGCGCGCTCAAGCTGCTTGCGACGAACACGCACGCGCTCGCGCGCACGGCGCCGGTCGATCTTTCGGCGCTCTTGGCCGCCTTCCTCAAGGTGCACGATCGCGCGTTCGTGCCCACGGGCGTCGACGTCGGGAAATTCAACGATTTCTACGCCAAGATGGCGGCCGCGAGCGGTCGCGACGTGACGGCGGACGCTGCGGCGCTCGCCGCGGAGGTGGCCGCCTCCATCGGAAATCGCGCGTCGAGCCTCAACACGCTGGCCTGCTCGTGGGGCTCGCGCGCCGCGCTCGCGGTGACCGGGGATCCGTCCCTCGTCCTCGAGGCGATCGCCTGGGCTTCGGGCCAGGGCGGTGTCCCCAGCGACGGGGTCGAGCGCTCGCGCTGGATGACGCGGCACACGGAGGCGCGCGATCTCATCGGCTTCGCGATGAGCGAGGAGTACTCGCTCCTGCGCGAGAGACTCCGGCACGCGCCCGCGGCCCATGCCGGTCCGGTATCGGCCGAGGTGCTGTTCGACGAGGCGGAACTGGCCACCGAGCAGCCGGAGCCGACGCCCTCCGAGGTCGGCTTCGACGACGTCGAGGTCATCGAGGACTGAGCTCGCGTTGCCTCGCGTCGAGCAACGCCCCGGGGCAGCGCACCGGAACCTTGCGCGTGTCCACCGGGCTATCGCGCATGCAGATCGCCCCGGCAAGGCGCACGCGCTCGCCGAGCTCGAGATCTCGCGGGCACGGCAGTCGCGCGAGCTCCTCGCGGGACTCTCCTTCGAGCGCCGCGACCGCGCAGCCAACGGCGGTCCGCTCGAGGATGAGCAACCGCGCGGGCCGGAGCGGGGCAGGGAGCGCATCGCCGGCTACCGACGTCCTCTCGGCGCCGTCGCGTGCCGCGCTATCTGCGCTCGTTCTCTCGCAGCCGCCTCCCGAGCATGCGGCCAGCGCCACCGCGAGCACGATCCTCGAGCGCATCATGGCGAGCACGTCTCGCCGCTCAGGCCGCGGGCCAGATCAGCATCGTCACCTTGGTGAGCACGAAGTCGCTGATCAGGATCGCGATGGAGATGGCGACGACGCTGCGTGTCGTCGAGTCGCCGACGCCCTGCGTTCCGCCGCGCGTGATGAAGCCAAAATGGCACCCGCCGAGCGCCGTGATGGCGCCGAAGAACGGAGTCTTGAAGAGGCCGCTGAAGTAGTCGGCGAACCGCACCGACTCGAGCGCCGTCTGGAGGAAGAAGCTCGCGGGCAAGCCGAACTCGAGATCGGTGATGTACATCGCGCCGGCGAAGCCGAGCACCAGCGCGAAGCACGCGAGGATCGGCATCACCACGATGCTCGCGAGCAGGCGCGGCACGACGAGCTTCTTGATGGGATCCGCGCCGAGCGCACGGATCGCGTCGATCTGCTCGGTCACGGCCATCGACCCGATCTCGGCCGTGATCCCCGAGCCGATGCGCCCACCGACGACGACCGCGGTGAGCGACGGCGCGAGCTCGCGCGCGAAGCTGAGCCCCACGATGCGCCCGGTGTATTCCATGCCGCCGAACTTCTGCAGCCCGTACGCAAACTGCGTGGCCATGACGAGCCCGGTGAACAACGCGACGACGGAGGCGATCCCGAGCGAGCGGACGCCGAGCGCCTCCATCTGAAACAGCGTCTCCTTGATCTCGAGCGGGCGCCGAAAGATCGCGGAAAAAGCTGCCGTCGTCATCTGCCAGATCTGGCCAAAGTGGATCAGGAATGACTCGAGGCGCGCGAGGAGCTTCGCGCGCTCGTGAGGAGCCACATCGCGCTTGCTCGCCGCCGCGGCCGCTCGCGGGCTGTCAGTCGCCATGGGGCACCTTGCTGGTGAAGCCCCGGACCAGCTCGAGGAACGCGGGCGCACCGCGCTCGAATCCGTCGCGAGGCGCGAAGTACAATAGATCGTAGACGCAGCCGTCGCGCTTCAGCACCCAGACGTCGAAGCGCATCGGGACGCCGTCGAGCTTGGCGGTCAAGGTCGTGTGCAGCGCCTCGCGATCGTCGAAAGGCACGAGCTCTTCTTGCTCGATGTTGCGCTCGGTGAACGCGAAAAAGAGGTGCTGCGTCAGCGCCTTCAGCGGGACGTCTTCATCGCGCCCGCAGCGCCCGTTGACGAGCGCGGTCCCACGGTTCTCTTCGTCGCGCAGGGCGATGCCGGTGTTCGTGGTCTCGAGCTGTCGCCACGCGCGGGGGACGTTCGCGAGGCGAAACGCGAAGCCGTCGCCGCGAAACACGCGCCCGTCGTACCGCGGCGCGCAGGCGGCCGCGAGGCTCAGCGCCGCCACGCACGCGCACAACGAGCTTCGTAACGCACACATCACGCGGCGGGATGCCACGCGCCACACTAGTGCACGGAATCCAGCGAAACGACGGGTATTTCGACGCCCGAGCGACGGGTATTTCGAAGCCGCGCACGGCGCGGCGGCGGCTCACCACCCCGGCGTGCGTCGTGACGGTGGGCGCGGTTGCCAGCCGTCGCGCGAGTCGCGGCGGCGTCCGTCGGCAGGCGAGGTCCAGCCGTCCCAGCTCTTCTCGCGTTCGCTCGCTCGCCGATCGAAGAAGACCCGCACGAGGATGAGCCCCGCGACGAACCCGCCGACGTGCGCGAAGAACGCGACGCCGCCACCCTTCTGTCCGAGCGTCGAGAGCCCGCTCAGGAGGTTCATCACGAAGAACTCGAGGATGATCACCCACGCCGGAAGGCGAAACATCGGGCCGAAGAAGAGCCACAGCGGCAAGACGGGATTCAAGACGAGGACCGGTGCGCGCGGGTAGAGCGAGCCATACGCCGCGAGGACGCCGGCGATGGCGCCGGACGCACCGACCATCGGGACGACCGAGCTCGGGTCGATGCCGATCTGCGCGGCCGCCGCCGCCGCCCCCGCGAGCAAGTAGAAGAGTGCGTATTTCGCGTGCCCCAGCGCGTCTTCGACGTTGTCGCCGAACACCCACAGAAAGAGCATGTTGCCCCCGAGGTGGAGCCAGTTCTCTGGCGCGTGCATGAACATGCTGCTGAACACGCGCGGGATTTCCTCGAGCGGCGCATGCATGAACCGCGCAGGCACGAGGCCCCAGTCGAACACGACGCGCTCGTAGCCCACGGATACGAGCGACGCCTCCCACACGAAAGCCAGGACGTTGATGGCGATGAGCGCGTAAGTGACGACTGGCGAGCGGCGTGGCACGAGGTCGTCGCGGAGCGGGAGCATGGCCGCCCCACAATAGTCACCGCGGGTAGGGTTGGCGAATCGGACTCAGGGCACGAGGTTCCAATTCGGGGCGGCCGAAAGCATCGACGCGCAATCCGCTACGCCTTAGCTTCCGCGCGTGGCAGACCTCTACGACGTGCTCGGCGTGGCCCGCACTGCGACTGCGCCGGAGATCAAAAAGGCGTACCGAAAGCTCGCTGCCAAGCTCCACCCCGACAAGAACCCAGGCAAGGCGAGTGAGCAGCGCTTCAAGAAGGTGACCGAAGCGTACGAGGTCCTGAGCGACGAGAAGAGGCGCGCGGCGTACGACGAGTTTGGCGACCTCGCGCTGCGGCCTGGCTTCGACGCCGACCGCGTGCGCGCGGCGGGGCGGGGCGGCGGGTTCCCCGGGGGCTTCGGCGCTGGTGACGCCGGAGACTTCGGCGATCTGTTCGGCGGCGGCGGCGGGGCCGGCGGGCTCGGCGACATGCTGGGCGATCTCTTCGGCCGCACGCGGGGACGCGGTGCACCACGCGCGACGAGGGGCTTCGACGTCACCAGCACCGCCGCGCTCGACTTCGTCGACGCGATCCGTGGCGCGACCGTGACGTTGACGCTCTCGACCGCCGGCGAGCCCATCACCGTGAGGATCCCTCCAGGCGCCGCGAGCGGCAGCAAGCTGCGCATCCGCGGAAAAGGCGGGGCTGGCCGGCAAGGTGGCCCGCCTGGCGACCTCATCCTGTCGCTCGAAGTGCGCCCGCACCCGCACTTCAGACGCGAAGCCGACGACCTCGAGGTCGATCTGCCGATCACGGTCGCGGAGGCCTACTTCGGCGCGTCCGTGAGCCTGCCGACGCCGCACGGCGAAGTGAAGCTCAAGGTCAGGCCGCACACGCAGAGCGGTCAGAAGTCGCGCCTTCGAGGCAAGGGCATTCACCGCAAGGACCACGAGCCCGGCGATCTCTACGTGCGCTTTCTCATCGTCATGCCCGACGAGGGCGCCGCAGAGCTAGAGAGCGCGGTCACGTTGCTCGCGGAGCACACGCACAATCCGCGCGAGGGGCTCGCGTTCTAGTGTCGTGAGGTCACGGCTCGCGGCGACTCTGGGCGTAGGCGATGGCCGCGAGACGCCGCGCGACGCCGCGCTCGGTCGCCGCGGCGAGCTCGGCCGGGTCGGTCGCCTGATCCAGCCGCGCGCCCGCCGTGCACCAGAAGATCCCGTCCTGCATGAGGATGAGCTCGTCGGCCAAGACCAGCGTGCCGACCCCGCCCGCGCCCACGAACCCGACGGCTCCGCCCCACGCTTGGCGGCTCTGCTCTTCGAGCTGCCTCACGAGTCGCGCGGCGTCGGGCACCGGCGCGCCGATGGCGCTCGCTCGCGGCAAGGCGGCCTTCATGGCGGTCACGAGGTCGGGCTCACTCTCCTCGTGTCGTCGCTGGTAGAGCGTGACGTCGCTCGTGCCGGTGACGACCGCGCGCGGCTGCGTCGGCGTCTCGCCGAAGTCGATGAAGTAGCCGTGCCGCTGCCCGCCCTGACCGCGGAGCGCGCGGTAACAATCGAACGGATCGGCCTCACGCGCCGGGCTCGTAAAGGTCTGCGCCAGGGTCACCGACTCGACCTCACCGAGATAGGCCCGCGCGCGAATTCCTCGCGCGGCGAGCTTCTCGCCCGTCGGCTCCGCGCCGACGAGCCGTGGCCGTGCGCTCGCATCGAAGCTGCCGAGGTCCTCCGGATCCGCGCCGTGCTCGAGCTCCCACACGCATCGATCGACGACGCGCCCGTTCTGCGGGCCGGCCACCGACACGGTGCCTTCCGCGTGGTCGAAGACGACGACCGTCGCCCCCATGTTGAACATCCCCGAGGGCCCCTCGTCGTCGTGGAGGCGCACTCGGTTCCACAGACTCGCGATGCTGCTCGAGAAGTACCCTGCGCCGCCCAGCGCCAGCGCGCTCGCGAAGGACTCCGCACGAGGCGACAGCTCGCTCGCGACGAGGGCGATCGCGTCCACTCCGGGAGGCATCATCGCCCCGCTGCGCACCCGGTAGCCGATGACCGAGTAGCGCCCGCTGTCGCCCTGCCCATCGAGCGACTCGAACAGGTACGAGCCGCGCCCGGGTGTGTAGCTTCGCAGCCTGGCGTAGGCCCGCACCGGATCGAGGCCGGCCCGCTCGATCGAGCGGACTCCAATCGTCAACGCTTCGCTCATGTCGCCTAAAATGCTCCGAAAAGCTCGCGCATCTTCACTTCGAGGCCGGCCGAGATCTTGTAGAGCGAGGAGATGGATGCGCTCGTCTCGGCGCGCTCGATCTGCGACAACAGCGACACGCTGAGCCCGGTGCGCCGCGCCATCTGCTTCAAGGTGAGGTTGAGATCCTTGCGATAGCGTCGCACGCTCTCGCCGATCACCTTGTGCAGCTCCTCTTCCGGCGTGAGGCTGAGCCCCTTCTTGCGCATGATGCGCGCGATGACCGCGCGAAATTCGTCGACGTTGAAGGGCTTGCGGATGTAGTCGACCGCGTCGAGCTTCATCGCCGCGACGGCCGTATCGAGGTTCGGGTAGCCCGTGAAAATGACGACGGCCAGGTCCTTGTCGAACTTCCGCACGTCGCGCAGGACCTCGAGCCCGTCGCGCTTCGGCATCATCAAGTCGAGGATGACGAGGTGATACTCGAGCTGCTTGAGCTCGTCGGTGACGAGCGTCGGATCGCTGAGCGCCTTGACCTGGTAGCCGTCGCGCTCGAGCAGCGTCTGCATGTAGTCGCAGATGGCTCGATCATCGTCGACGATGAGGATGCGGAGCGGAGGCAGCTCGATTTCCATGGTCGCCGTACTCGGTGCGGAAATTCCGACCGTACCGTAACCTCCGCAGCTCCCTTTGGCCAGGTACTCGCCCAGCCTCGCCCAGCCTCGCCCAGCCTCGCCCAGCCTCGCCCAGCCTCGCCCAGCCGCGCCCGGCCGCGCCCTGCAACGAGTGCAGGCGATGAGCGCGCGACTCAGTCACGCACGGACTGCTCGAACGCGGCGACGTCCTCCCGCGACCCGAGCACGAGCGGGATGCGCTGGTGGAGCTGGGTCGGCACGACGTCGAGGATGCGCGCTTGGCCGGTGCTCGCCGCGCCGCCCGCGGCCTCGAAGATGAAGGCGAACGGGTTGGCCTCGTAGAGCAGGCGCAGCCGTCCCGAGGCGTTCGTGCGGTCGGACGGGTACGCGAAGATCCCGCCGCGCAGGAGCGTGCGGTGTGCATCCGCGACGAGCGTCCCCACCCAGCGCAGCGTTCGCCCGCGCGAGCCGTCGCTCTTCGGCTGCTTCAGCTCGCGCACCCAGCGCTTGAGCGGCTCGCTCCACAGCTCGGCGTTCGCCTCATTCACCGCGTAGGTATCGCCGCGCGCGGGGACGCGGATGTTCTCGTGCGAGAGGAAGAACTCGCCGATGTCCGGATCGAACGTGAAGCCGTGAACGCCCTCTTCGGTCGCGAGCACGAGCATCGTGGACGACCCGTAGATGACATAGCCGGCCGCGACGAGCTCGCGCCCCGGCCGGAGGAAGTCGGCCTCCGTGACCGGGTGTCCGCCGATGGGGCGGCGCAGGATCCCGAAGATCGTGCCGATGGAAATATTGACGTCGATGTTCGACGAGCCGTCCAGCGGATCGAAGACGACGAGGTACTTTGCGGACGGATGGTCCGTCAGGATGCGGATCGTCTCGTCCTCTTCGCTCGCGGCGGCGGCGCAGTGGTGCCGGCGTCCGAGCACGCGAAATAGTGTCTCGTTCGCCTCCTCGTCGAGCTTCTGCACGCGCTCGCCCTGGATGTTCGTCTCGCCGGTGTACCCGAGGACATCGGCGAGGCCGGCGCGGCGCACGCGCGCGGTGATGAGCTTGGCCGCGAAGCCGAGCTGATTCACGAGCGAGGTGAACGCCCCCGTCGCATACGGTCGCCCCATGAGGCCCTCGAGCACGTACGTCTCGAGCGTGAGTCCGGTGCGCGTGGTCGCGGAGGCGTCGGGCCGAGCTGCCATGGGCCGGGACGTTCTTTCGCGCGCGCTCTGCCGTCAAGCGGCGCACGCGCGTCCCGTCACGGTGCGCAGCGTCACCCGAGGGGTGGGATGCTGCCCTTGCGTGACCGCCGAGCCCGCGGCTCGCGCTCGTTCGCCGCCGCGTCGTCGTCGAGCTTGCCGACGTGCCGCACGTCCTTGCCCTTCACGAGGAAGATCACCTGCTCGGCGAGGTTCGTCGAGTGGTCGGCCATGCGCTCGAGCCATTTCGCGACCGACTGGATGTGGATCCCCGACTGGATCGCGGCCGGCTCGTTGCGCATCATCTCGAGCGCGCGCTTGAAGGAGCGCTCGTACAGGCGATCCACCTCGTCGTCGCGATCGATGACCTGGTTCGCCTTGGCCACGTCGCGCGCGATGAACGCGTCGATCGCGTCGTGGACCATCGTCTGCGCGATCTGCGCCATCTGGTGCAGGTCCTCGAACACCGGGACCTCGGGCGACTCTGCGAGATCGATGGCGCGCTCGCAGATGTTCACCGCCTCATCGCCGATGCGCTCGAGGTCCGTCACCATCTTGAGTGACAGCGTGATGAAGCGCAGATCGGACGCGAGCGGCTGGCGCTTGGCGAGGATGAGCATGCACAGCTCGTCCGTCTCCATCTCGAGCGAGTTGACCTGGTGGTCGACGGTGATGGTCGCGTGCGCGAGCTCGACGTTGCGATCGGCGAGCGCCCGTATCGAGTCGCCGATCATCTGCTCGACGTGCGCCGACATCAGCAAGAGGTGCTCGCGCACATCGGCGAGCTGAGCCTCGTATTCGCGGTCGGTATGTAGCTTGCGATCCCCCATGAGGTTCACCCGAACTTGCCCGTGATGTAGTCCTCGGTCCGGCTGTCGGTGGGCGCCGTGAAGATCCGATCCGTCGGCCCTACCTCGACGAGCTCCCCTTGAAGGAAGAACGCCGTCCGCCCCGAGACTCGCCCTGCCTGCTGCATGTTGTGTGTGACGATCGCGATAGTGTACCGCTCTTTCAGCTCGTGGATGAGATCCTCGATGCGGGCCGTCGCGACCG
>SYFR01000120.1 GCA_005800325.1 Myxococcales bacterium
CGCTGCCTCCGCTGCCGCCGCCGCCAGGGGCACTCGTCATTCCGCCGTTGCCGGAGGTCGCGTCAGCGGTGTTGTGCTCGGTCGCTGCCTCGCTGCCGCAGGCGACTGTCAAGCCCAGCAGCGCAAACACGCTATGGGAACATTGGCACAGGTGGTTACCAAGCGACTGGCTCATGCGACTCCCCGATGAAGGTTGGCGTGAGAAGACGATACGGGAACGGCGATCACCGCGGAGAAAGGCTGCCGATGAGGTCGCGCGGCAGGACGTCGTGCTCGCGGCAGTAGCTCTCGAGGCCGGTCAGCACCTTCTTCGGGGCGAGCGGATCGGCGAAGCTCGCGGTGCCGACCTGGACTGCCGTCGCGCCCGCGAGCAGGAACTCGATCGCGTCGCGCGCGGTGGCGATGCCGCCGATGCCGATGACGGGGATCTTCACGGCGCGCGAGAGCTCCCACACGATGCGGAGGGCGATTGGCTTGAGCGCCGGGCCCGAGAGGCCACCGGTCTTGTTGTGGATGCGGAAGCGCCGTTTTTCCGCGTCGATCGCGATCCCGCGGAGGGTGTTGATCGCCGTGAGCGCGTCGGCGCCGGCCTCTTCGCACGCGCGGCCGACGGCGCGAATGTCCCCCGCCTCGGGCGACATCTTCACCCACACGGGCAGGCTCGTCGCGGCGCGCACGGCACGGGTGACGCGCGCGGCGGCCGCCGGATCGCAGCCGAACTCGAGCCCGCCGTGCGCGACGTTCGGGCAGCTCACGTTGAGCTCGAGCGCCGTGACCCCCGGCTCGCGATCGAGGCGCGCCGCGAGCCGCACGAAGTCCTCGACCGTGGTCGCGAAGATGTTCGGGATCACGATGACGTTGCGCTCGCGGAGGATCGGGAGCTTCTCGTTGCAGAAGGCCTCGACGCCGACGTTCGCGAGCCCGATCGCGTTGAGCATCCCGCTCGCAGTCTCGGCGATGCGCGGCGGAGCGTTGCCTGCGCGCGGCTCGACGCTGAGGCCCTTGGTGCACACGCCGCCGAGCTCGGCGACATCGAAGTATGCGCCGTGCTCGAGGCCGTAGCCGAAGGTGCCCGAGGCGGTGAGCACCGGGTTCTTCAAGGTCACACTGCCGACCTCGACCGAGAGCTCGAGGGCGCGCGTCACGCGAACACCTCCCGCGTCCAGTCGACGACGCTGGCATCGACGCACGGGCCGTCGACGCAGGTGTAGAGGTAACCGCCGGCCTTCTTCGCGACGGGGCAGCCGAGGCACACGCCATAGCCGCAGCCCATCGGCGCCTCGAGCGACGCCTCGCAGGGAGCGCCGAACCGCGCGGCGAGCTCGGCGACCGCGGCCATCATGCGGTGCGGGCCGCAGGTGAAGAGCATGACGTTGGTGCCCTCGGCGCGGGCGCGCTCGAGCAGCCGCTCGACGAGCACGGTGACTCGGCCTTGGGTGCCGCGCGAGCCGTCCTCGGTCGCGATCTCGAGGGTCGACGACGCGGCGAGACGCTCCACGAGCGGAAGATCGCGCGCGGTGCGACCGCCGTAGAGACTCACGACGCCGGCCGTGCCGCGCTGTGCGAGCCGCTCTGCCAGGCACACGAGCGGCGCGACGCCGACGCCGCCGGCCACGAGCACGGCAGTGTGCTCGGCGGGGAGCGCGCCGAAGGGGCGACCGAGCGGAAGGAGCAGCTCGAAGCGCTCGCCGAGGGGGCAGCTGGCCATGCGCGCGGTGCCAACGCCTGCGACCTTCACGAGCACCGAGAGCTCGCGCCCGCTGTCGAGGATGCTCATCGGCCGCGGCAAGAGCGGAGCTGTCCCCCAGCCTTCCCCGCGCATCATCACGAACTGACCCGGTAGTGCGACCAGCGCCTCGTCGAGTCCGAACTGGAGCACGTGATAGCCCGCGTCGAGCGCCGTTCGCTTCACGAGCGGAGCCGAAATGAAGCGGCCGAGATCGGGCACGCCGTGCGCGTAGCGAGGTCGCCCGGCGCGGTCAAGCGCGGGGGGCCGCCTCAGCGTGGCCGACCGATCCCCGCGACGCCTCGCGTCGAAGCGCTCCGAGGCTCCGTCCCCGTAGCTCCCGCGGTCCCCGGGACCTGCGCCGAGCACCGCCCGCCCCTCTTGCTCACGGAGGGCACTGATCGTCGGGCGCGTTCGCCCAGCAGTTTCCGGTCACCGCCGCGACGAGGGGGGCGGTGCCGTCGAAGCGCACCGCCGTCGGCATCGTCACCGGATCGACCGCCTGAACGTTGTCGCGGATCTCCAGCTCGTCCCAGCTGACCGTCCGCACGACTGCGGGCCAGATGCTCGACTTCTTGAACACGCCAGGGCCGACGTTGCGATTGCCGACGAACCGAAATCCCGGCCTGGCAGCGGCGTTCGTGTTGCCGAGATCCATCGTCAAGACGCCGTGGTCAATCGTGTTGTCCACGAGCTCGAGGTGGTCGGCGGCGGACGCGTTGGTGTTCCCCGAGAGCTGAAAAAAACCGAGGTCCCCCGAGGCGCCCGTGTTCTTCGAAATGGACACGTAGTGCCAGCCTTGCGCCGTAGTCGGTTCGCAGTCGAAGAGCAGGCGCTCCACGTTGCGAAGCTCGTTGCGGCGAATGACGAGGTTCGTGCCGCCGTGGAGCACCATGCCTTGGCGCCCGGCGCCCTTCATCGTGCAGTCCTCGATGAGGACGTCGCGGAGCTCGCTGCCGACGGCCGTCTTCGCCGAGAGGTAGATGAAATCCCCGAACACGGACTCGATGGCGAGGTGGTGGATCCAGAGGTTCTCAGTACTCGCGACCATGGGATCTCCCGCGACGCGCAGGCCCGTCCAGTCCTCGAACGCTGGCTGGTAATTGGCAGTCTCATTGGGGCCGCGCAACGTGCCGTTCGCTATTTCGAGGTCGTGCGCCCCACCCGTCACCAGAATAGGAACGCCCCAGCGTTTGCGCGCGTCGAGGACGGTCGTGCCCTTCTTGTAAGGGACTTTGCTGCGCTGCTCGAGCGTCGCAAGATTGAGGTCCACGCGCGTGTAGGAGCGGTCGAACGCGGGCACGTCGGGCCACATCGCGCCCTCGATCCCGCCGCTGCCACCGTCGTTGCGGAGGAGGATCGTGTAATCAACCCAGTACGTGCCGCCCTTCTGGAAGCGAATCATCGCCGGAGCGGCGGCGCTCGCCGGGGGCAGAGCCGCGAGCCACGCCATGAGCGCCCCCGACACCTCGGTCGCGCCCGTCGCGTCGATCGTGGGTGGCACTTCGTGAATGACCGACGGGACGAGGGGGTTCACGTCGACCTCCCCCCAGAGGAGCTCGTGCGTCGGGCCCGGGTCGGCCACTCCGCCCGCGCCTCCGCCGC
>SYFR01000121.1 GCA_005800325.1 Myxococcales bacterium
CGAGCAGGTCATCAGCGGCACGACCAGCATCGTCAGCAGGCGGTCGCGCTCTCGCTCCATGGTGCGGGTCGCCATGACGGCGGGGATCGCGCACGCGCAGCCGCTCAAGAGCGGCACGAACGCGCGCCCGTGCAGCCCGAGGCTCCGCATGATGCGATCCATCAAGTAGGCCGCGCGCGCCATGTAGCCCGAGTCCTCGAGCAGCCCTAGCGCGAGGAAAAGCAGCAAGATCTGCGGCAGGAACACGACCACGTTGCCGACGCCGCCGATGACGCCGTCGACGAGAAAATCCGCGAGGAGGCCCGCGGGGAGCAGCGCGCGGAGCTCACCGCCGAGCCACTGACCGCCGGCCTCGATGAGCTCGATCGCCGGCTGCGACCAGCTGAAGAGCGCCTGAAAGACCGTGAGCATCAAGAGCGCGAAGAGGGCGAAGCCCCACACCGGGTGCAAGAGCACGCGGTCGACGCGCTCGGTCATGCGGCGGGAGCGCGAGGCCGCGGGGGCACCGGGCGCTGCCGCATTGGGGCTCGCGAGCGGCGCGACGTGCGCGTCGAGGAAGCGATAGCGCGTGCCGATGATCTCGGCGTCGCGATCCCGCCCGTCCGCGCGGTGGAGCTCGAGGCACGCGGCGCGCAAACCTGGGTCGATGTCGGTGAGCTCGTCGTCCTCTTCGATGCTGCCGATGGCCCAGAGCGCGAGCGGGCGCTCTGGCGCGGTGCCCGCGGCGAGCGATGACGCGGCGAGGCTCGGCAAGAGGCGCTCGACGTCGGCGAGCAGCGCGGGCGGATAGTGCAGCGCGACCGCGCCGCGCGGCGGAGCCTCGAGGGCCTTGGCGATCGCCTGCTGGAGCTCGCGGAGCCCTTGTCCGCGGCGCGCGACGATCGGCACGAACGGCACGCCGAAGAGGTGCGCGAGGCCCTCGTGGTCCGGCGGCGTCGGCACCTCGTCGATCATGTTGAGCGCCACGACGAGCGGGACCTCGAGCTCGATGAGCTGAAGGGCGAGGTAGAGGTTGCGGACGAGCTGCCCCGCGTCCACGACGAGGACGGCCAGGGCGGGGCGCTCGACGCCGTGCCCGAGGACGCTGCGGATGGCGATCTGCTCCTCGGCCGAGCGCGCCGCGAGCGAGTACGTGCCCGGCAGATCGACGACTCGCACCTCGGGCTGCCGCGGCTCGCCCGTCACCATCCGACCCTCGCGCCGCTCGACCGTGACGCCGGGGTAGTTGCCGACCCGCGCGCGCGCTCCGGTGAGCTGGTTGAAGAGCGTGGTTTTGCCGGTGTTCGGGTTGCCGACGAGCGCGATGAGCGGACGCGCGCTTGGCTCCCCCGCGGCGTCGTCGTCGTGGCAGCTCGGGGCCAGCGTCATGTGCCCAGGCGCCAGCTCAGCACGGCGCGACCGCGATCTGGCGCGCGTCGGCGGAGCGAATGGACAGGCTGCACCCGCGCGCCCGCAGCTCGAGCGGATCGCCGAGCGGGGCGACCTTCGACACGGTCACGGTCGTGCCCGGTACCAGCCCAAGCTCCATCAGCCGGCGGCGCAGCGACCGCTCGCCACCGACCGCCGTCACGACCATCGGCACGTCGAGCTTCACGTCGGCGAGGGTCATAAAGGGATATTGACAATCATTTTCATCAACCGTCAAGTGCAATCGGGGCGGGGGCGGTCGCAGGCGCTGCGGTCGAGCGCGCCGTGGGACAAGGCCAGTCTCGCGCCGTCTTCGCAGGGTCTCGCGAGGGTCTCACGATCGACACTAGCGTCCGCGCGCGGCGACGTGGAATGCTCTCGAGCCTCGGGAAGCCCTCATGGCGACGAGCTATCGGACCTGCAACATCTGCGAGGCAAGCTGCGGGATCGCGGTCGAGCACGACGGAGGTGTCGTGACCTCGATCCGCGGCGACGAGGCGGATCCGTTCAGCCGCGGGCACCTCTGTCCCAAGGCCGTCGCGCTCGGCGATCTGCACACCGATCCCGATCGGCTGCGCGCGCCCGAGCGGCGGGTGCGCGGCGGGGGCGACGGAGCCGACGGGGCCGACGGGGGCTTCGCGCCGTGCGACTGGGACTCCGCGCTTCGTGAGTCGGGCGCGCGGCTCGCCGCGATCCAGGCGCGCTATGGGCGCGATGCCGTCGCCATCTACGTCGGCAACCCGATCGCGCACAACTACGGCGCGGCGCTCTACACCGTGGGGCTCGTCGCCGCGCTCGGCACGAAGAACCGCTACAGCGCCAACAGCACCGATGGCTTGCCGCAGCTCGTCGCCTCGAGCGCGATGTACGGCAACCAGACGCTGCTCCCGGTGGCGGATCTGGAGCGCACCGAGCACCTGTTCATGCTGGGCGCGAACCCGCTCGTCTCGAACGGCAGCATCCTGTGCGCCCCGGGCATCAAGCGCCGGCTCGAGGCCTTGCGCCGCCGCGGGGGGCGCCTCGTGGTCGTCGATCCACGCCGCACCGAGACCGCCGCGATGGCGGACGAGCACGTGCCGATCCGGCCGGGCACCGACGCGCTCTTGCTCGCGGCGATGCTGCGCGTCCTCTACACCGAGAAGCGGACGCGGCTCGGGCGGCTCGCCCCGTTCGTCGACGGCTTCGAGCGCCTCGGCGAGCTCGTCGAGCCGTTCTCTCCGGCGAGGGTAGCGGGGGCGACCGGGATCGCGGCCGGCACCATCGAGCGACTCGCGCGCGAGCTCGCCGCGTCGCCGCGCGCCGCTTGTTACCTGCGCGTCGGCGTGTGCCAGACGCGCTTCGGTGCGCTCGCGGCGTGGCTCGGCAACGCCCTCAACGTCGTCACCGGCAACCTCGATCGCGAGGGCGGCGCGATGTTCACGACGCCCGCGTTCGATCTCGTGGCGCTCGCAGAGCTCCTCGGACAGACGGGCAATTTCGGGAAGTTTCGGAGCCGCGTGCGCGGTCTGCCGGCGTTCGGCGACGAGCTGCCCGTCGTCACGCTCGCCGACGAGATCGAGACCGAGGGCGAGGGGCAGGTGAGGGCGCTCGTGACCATCGCGGGCAACCCCGTGTTGTCCGCGCCGAACGGCCGCCGCCTCGATCGCGCGCTCGGCAAGCTCGAGTTCATGGTGAGCATCGATCCGTTCCGCAACGAGACGACGCGCCACGCGGACTTCATCTTGCCGCCCACGAGCCAGCTCGAGCAGGGACACTACGGGCTCGCGACGAGCACGTTCTCCGTGCGCGACGTGGCGAAATACTCGCCGCCGACGTTCGACAAACCCGCGGGCGGCAAGCACGACTGGGAGATCTTGCTCGAGCTCGGCGCCTCGATCGCGCGGGGGCGCGGCCCCTTTTCGCGGCTCGCCGGCAAGGCGGTGCGGCTCGCGCTCGGGCGCCTCGGCCCGGAGGGGGTGCTCGATCTCGCGCTCCAGGCCGGACCCTACGGCCGCTTCGGGGAGCGCGCGCGTGAGCTTTTGGGGAAGGAGGCGGTCGACGCGCCGCTCTCGCTCGCGGAGCTGCGCCGCCACCCGCATGGCCTCGATCTCGGGGCGCTCGTGCCGCGCTTGCCCGACCGCCTCGCCACGAAGGACAAGCGCATCCTCCTGGCGCCGCCCGCGCTCGTCGCCGATCTGCCGCGTCTCGTGCGCGAGCTCGAGCTCCCGCGCGAAAATGGGCTCGTCCTCATCGGCCGCAGGCAGCTGCGCACCAACAACTCCTGGCTGCACAACAGCCTGCGCATGGTGAAGGGCAGCGATCGGTGCACGCTGCTCATGCACCCCGACGACGCGGTGGCCCGCGGCCTCACGCACGGCGAGCGCGTGCGCCTGTCGTCCCGTGTCGGCGCCGTCGAGCTCCCGCTTCAGCTCGCGCCTCACATGATGCCGGGGGTCGTGAGCGCGCCGCACGGCTTCGGCCACGACCGCGTCGGCATCAAGCTTCGCGTCGCGTCGGCGCACGCCGGGGTGAGCGTGAACGACGTCACCGACGAGACCTTCATCGACGAGCTCACCGGCATGGCCGCGCTCAACGGCGTGCCGGTCACGGTGGAGTCGCTCGAGCCCGCCGGGCTCACTCCGCCGCTTTGAGGGACCTCCTCGCGTCAAGGACGACCTTGTCTTGGACGACGCGCGGCATCGGCTCGTACTGCCGGAAGTGCGCGCTGTGCCGCCCGCGTCCTTGCGAGATGCTTCGCAGCTCGGTCGCGTAGCGGAGTAGCTCGACCTCGGGGGCGGTGGCGGTCACCTTCTGCAGCGCGCCCGCGGCCTCCATGCCCTGGATGCGCGCGCGCCGCGTCGACAGATCGCTCATCACGTCGCCCATGTAGCCGTCGGGCACGAGCACCTCGAGATCGCAGATCGGCTCGAGCAACACCGGGGCCGCCTCCTGAAACGCTTCCTGGAAGCAGTGGCGCGAGGCCGTCTTGAAGGCCGCCTCGTTCGAGTCGACGCTGTGCATCTTGCCGTCGACGACGACGACGCGGAGGTCGCCGCACGGATAGCCGGCGAGCGGCCCCTTACGCATCGCCTCGAGGATCCCCTTCTGGATCGCGCTCGCGAAGCGCTTCATGTCGATGACGCCGCTCACGATGGCGTCGATGAGCTCGAGCCGCGCGCCCCAGTCGGTGTCGTGGACGTGTGCGGCTCGCACCTTGATCTCGGGCGGGGGCTGGTATTCGCCGACGAGCGGCGCCACGATGAGGGAGATGTCGGCGAACTGCCCGGCGCCCCCCGACTGCTTCTTGTGGCGGTAGGAGGCCGTGGCGGTCTTCAGGATCGTCTCGCGGTAGCTCACCTTCGGTACGCTGAGCTCGACCTCGACCGCGTAGCGCGACTTGAGCCGCTGCTTCACGAGCTCGAGATGCATCTCGCCCTGTCCGCCGAGGAGGATCTGCCCGAGGAGGGCGTCGTGCTCGAGGGTGAGCGACGGATCCTCCGAGATGATCTTGTGCAAGCCGGTGGACAGCTTGTCCTCCTCGCCCTCGTTGACGGCGCCGATGGCGGCTCGAAAGCGTGCTTCCGGAAAGGCGATCGGCCGTGCGGCGACGCTCGAGCCCTTGGTGCGGAGGGTCGCGCCCGTGGCGGTGTCCTTCAGCTTCACGGTCGCCCCGAGATCGCCGGCGTGGAGCTTCGGCAGCGCCTCGCGGGCCTTGCCCGAGAGCGAGTAGAGCTGGCCCAGTCGCTCGCTCCCGAGCGTCGCGGCGTTCTCGAGGTCCATGCCCGGCTCGAGCGTCCCGGCGAGCACCTTCAGGAGCGAGTACTCGCCGACGTGCGGCTCGCTGAGCGTGCGAAAGCAGAACGCGAGGGGCTCGCCGGAAGCCTCGATGGCGCGGTCCTCGTCGCCTTGACCCCGCATGCTGCGCGCGTCGAGCGGCGAGGGGCACAGCTCGCCGATGAGGCCGAGGAGCCGCGCCACGCCGAAGAGCGTCGGCGCCGCGGTCGGCACGACGGGAAAGAGGAGTCGCTTGTGGACCGCGGCGATGAGGGCCGCGCGGACTTGCGCGTCGGTGAGCGTGCCCTCCTCGAGGTACTCGAGCATGAGCGCCTCGTCGTTCTCGGCGACGTTCTCCACGAGCGCAGTGCGGAGCTCGGCGGCGAGACCACGGAGGCCCTCGTCGATCTCGCGGACCTCCGGCGTGCCCTTGCCCGCGGGAAACACGAGCTGCTTCATCGCGAGCACGTCGATGAGCGAGCGGTTCGGCCCGGGGAAGGCGAGCACCGTGACGCCGCGACCGTAGCGCTGCCGGAGCGCGGCGATGGCCGCGTGAAAGTCGACGCCGGGCTTGTCGCAGTGGTTCACGACGAAGAGGCTCGGCACGAGGGCGCGCGTGGCGAGATCCCAGGCGCTGTCGGTGCCGACCTCGACGGGACCCGCGGCGTTCACGACGAAGAGCGCAGCGTCCGCGACCGCGAGCGACGCGATGACCTCGCCGATGAAGTCGGCATACCCGGGCGTGTCGAGCAGGTTCAGCTTGAAGCTGTCGTGCTCCGCGCGCAGGAGCGTGGCGAAGACGCTCATGCCACGCTGCTGCTCGACGTCGCGGTAGTCGCTCGCGGTCGTCTTTTCCTCGACGCTGCCCATGCGCCCCACGGCGCCCGCAACGAAGAGGATCGCCTCAGCGAG
Source organism: Myxococcales bacterium (assembly GCA_005800325.1). Lineage (GTDB taxonomy): Bacteria > Myxococcota_A > Polyangia > Polyangiales > Polyangiaceae > SYFR01. The sequence continues at coordinate 6,073 of SYFR01000121.1, forward strand.
CGTCGTCTTGCCCGATCCCTGGTGACCCAACAAGACGACGTTGCGGACGAATGCGGCCTCGTAAACCTTCATCTCGCGTGCCCTCCCTCGTGTCCTCGTTCGTCAGCGGGGCGCCTCTGCGCGACACTTGGAAACGTGCGGCGGCTCGGGCAAGTTCACGCTCGAGGACGTCATGACTAGCGAGATACCCACGGATTTCGGTGGCGCACGGGGGCGAACCTTCGCGCCCTTCGAATACATGGCCTGGGCGAAGTCGCACTCGGGTCCGATCCGGCTGCACCTCGGGCAGAGCGGCGTCGCGCCCCCCGCCGACGAGGAGCTCGGGCCTGCACCGCGCGCGACCGACCTCGCGCAGCGTGGCCCCGACATGCCCCCGCTGGTGCGCGCACGGTTGGCGGCGCGTTACGGCGTGCCCGAAGGGCGGGTCATGGTCACGCTCGGCACGAGCCAGGCGCTCTATCTTCTGTGCGCGTCGCTGCTGTCTCCGGGCGAGCGCGTGCTCGTCGAGTCGCCGGACTACGAGCTGCTCCACAAGCTGCCCGAGCTCCATCGCGCGAAGGTGTCGCGCTTCACGCGGCGCATGGACGAGGCGTTTCGCCTGCCGAGCGAGCTGCCTGCGCGCATCCGAAGCGAGCGGCCGAGCCTCGTGCTCCTCACGAATCCGCACAATCCGTCGGGCGCGCTCTTGTCCCACGCCGAGCTCGAGCCGACGGTGCTCGCGGCGCGGGAGGTCGGCGCGCGCGTCATCGTCGACGAGGTGTACCTCGAGTTCTTGCCGGATGCGCCGGCGCGGAGTGCGCTCGCCGTCGCTGACAACGTGGTCGTGGCGTCGAGCTTCACCAAGGCGTTCGGGCTCGGCACGGCCCGCTTCGGGTGGCTCGTCGGCGACCGCGCCGTCGTCGACGCGGCGATTCGCTACAACGACTATGTCTCGGTGTTGTACCCGAACCCGAGCGCCGAGCTCGGCGGGCGGGCGCTCGCCGCGGAGGTCGACCTCGCGCGTCGCGCCGGAGCGCTGCACCGCCGCGGGCTCGGCGTCCTCAGGTCGTGGGTCACCTCGCGGACCGACGTGCGCTGGCACGAGCCCGAGGCCGGGATCATGGCGCTCTTGCGGCTCGAGCGCGTGACCGACACGCGGCCCTTCTGCGCGCGGCTCCACGAGGAGCGCGGCGTCGTCGTCGTGCCGGGCGAGTTCTTCGAGGCGCCTCAATGCGTGCGCGTCGGCTACGGTATCGAGCCGGCGCTATTGTCTGAGGGGCTCGCCGAGCTCGGCGCCGCTCTCGAGGCCCACCCATGACGGAGGCTCCTCGTTTGCACGCGCCCGGCGACTGCAGGCCGGCGCAGTCAGGCCGGTGATCGCTCGACCGCGAGCGCGCGCTCGAAGGCCGCGATGCGTCCCGTCTGCGTCAGCACGAACCAGCCGCACGCGAGGTTCATCGGCACGAGGATGACGAGCCACGCGGCGACGATCGCGCGCGGATCCAGGGGCGCGAGCCACGCGGCGACGGTGAGCACGAAGAGATGCGTGCCGAAGCCGAGCCACGTGAGGACGGCCATCGGGCGGGCGAAGAAGCGCAAATAGAGCGTCCGTTCTAGTTCGTTTCGGGGCGTGCGCGCGGGCTCGAGCCAGGGGCGTAGGGCGCCGAGCTGCGAGCTCGTCCACGCCCCGAAGACCCGCATCAAGAAGGCGTACATGCGCTCCCCGTTCTTGGCGTAGTCGTCGACGAAACGTGCGATCGCCTCGGGCGTGAGCAGCGTCGGGCCGCCCAGGCTGAAGGTCGGGCTCGACGCGTGCAGGTGGACGTTCTTCATCACGTCGTACACCTGCGCGTGCCACAAGAGGCTCATGGCCGACGCCAAGCCGAGCGGCCACACGAACGCGTGCGCGTAGCCCTGCGCGAGCAGGAAGAACACCATCCCGTGGAAGACGCAGAGAGGCGCGAGGATGTCGATGAAGCCGTCGAGGGCGCGGCCGACCGGCGACGAGGTTCCGCGCAGCCTCGCGAGCTGACCGTCGGCGCAGTCGAGCACGATCGAGCCGAGCAAGAGCGTGCCTCCGAGCGCCGCGAACCACGGCGACCTCAACGCGCCGAGCGTGAGCGCGACGCCCGCCAGCACGCTCAGAAACCCCGAGGCCAGCGTCACCTGGTTCGGCGTGACCGGCCAGTCCTTGATCCCCTCGACGAGGAGCGCCGCGAGCGGTCGGTGCCAGTAGTAGTCGATCGGCTCTTCGACGTTGCGCGGCTTGAAGGTGCGGCGAAGTCGCGCGAGGAGCGAGACCTCGGCCGTCGGCGCGGGCTCCTCGACGGAGGGGGCCGGGGGCGGGGCGTCGGCGTTCACGAGCTCGGGGCCTCATCGAGGCGCAGGAGCAGCTCTCTCGCCCGCGCGAGATCGGCGGCGTCGTCGATCTCGGTCCACGGCACGCTCCCCGTGTCGACCGCGCCCATCGCGAATCCGTCCTGGATCATGCGGTGGTAGGCGTCCTCGTAGTAGGCCTCGAGGCGACCCTCGCGGTGCACCAGCCGCTCGATCGCGTCGAAGAGCAACGGGGCGTCCGCCTCTGCGATGCGCTCGATGCCGATCGACTCGCCGGCGGCCTCGCTCGCGGGGAGCCACTTGCCGAAGGCCGCGATGGTGCCGTCGGCGCGCACGCTCGCCTTCATCGCCTCGGCGTCCGGCCGCTCGCTCGTGTCGATGAGCGCCGCGGAGGCGAACGGCGCGCAGAGGAGGCGGCTCACGAGCTCGGGCGACAGGAGCAAGTCGCCGTCGAGCTTGAGGAACGCTTCGCCGAGGAGGGCGTCGCGCGCGACATAGACCGAGTGCGCGTTGTTGATGCGCTCGTAGTCGTCGTTGTGCACCGTGCGAACCGGCAACGGCAGCTCGCCGTGCTCGAGCCAACGCTCGATCGCGTCCTCTCGGTAGCCGGTCACGACCACGGCCTCGCGGACGCCGGCGGTCGCGAGGCACGAGAGCATGCGTCCGAGCAGCGTCGCGCCCGCGAGCTCGACGAGCACCTTCGGACGATCGGCCGTGAGCGGCATCAAGCGGCTGCCCATGCCGGCGGCGAGGATCAGGGCGCGCATCGGCGCGGCGTAGCAGATCCGCCGAAGGGACGGGAGAGCGGCGCGGCCGGGGGCGGCTTGAGGATGAGCGCCGTGCCGCGGCGGGCGTCGAGCTCGATCGCGAGCGGAGCCGTGAGGCGGACGTGTCGCCAGCCCGGGCCCTCGGCCACGGCGCGGCCCTCGGCTGCGAGGCGCTCGCCGTAGCTGCGGTCGAAGAACGAGCCCTCGCGATCCTCGACGGTGACGTAGCCGGTGCGCGCCGCGGTCACGTTGCGAAAGAAGTGGCTGCCCTGCGACGGCTCGACGCGACGCTCGGCGAGCGGCAGCTCCACGATCACGCGCGCCCCGGAAATGTCGGCGAAATCGACGCCGATGCCGAGGTGCGGATCGGCGCTCCCGAAGCGTCCGGGACCGACGAGCAGAAACGGACGCTGCTCGGCGGCGAGGAAGCTCGAGCGCTCCCGCAGCGCCACGACGAGGGCAGAGGTGAGGTGCGGCTCGAGGCGCGTCGCCGTCACCTCGACCAGGTCGGCCACATCCTCGATGGTGCCATGTCCGAGGGCGCGGTCGCTAGCGCAGAGGATCTCCCTGCGGTCGAGCTCGTGGCTGTCGAGTCTCGCGTGTAGCGGCGCGTCGCGTGCCAAGTTGCGGCCGCTCATCGGGCGCAGCTGCAGGACGTAGAGGCGCGGCACGGACGCGCGGATCTTTGCGAGGAGCGCGGGGTCGGCGTCGCCGGTCGCCCAGCCGGGCACGCCGAGCGACGGCAGATCGAGGGCGAGCTCGAGCTCCACCTCCTCGCCCATGGTCTGCCGCAGCTGAAACCCGAGCGTCGCGAGGGCGTCGCAGAAGGGGAGGGACCGATAGCGCAGGAGATTGCGGAACGTGACGACGCGCGGGCCGCGCGCCTCGAGCCCGTCGCGCAGGACGTCGTCGTCCGCGGAGTAGACGCTGGCGGCGAGCCCGAGCACGCCGTCACGCTCGGCGTCGGCGAGGGACACGCGCGTCAGCGAGCTGTCCGGGGCGCGCGAAAAATCCACGCGCGGGCGGGAGAGATCGAGCGCCACGAGCTCGGTCTGCGTCGTCTCCAGGTACGCGCGCGCGTCCGGGTACTCGACGCTGCTGTCGGGCGAGGCCGGACAGAAGCGGACCGCGAGCCCGCCGCCGACCACCTCGTGCCCGAGGCCGAGCGCGACGCAGGCGACGCCGTCGTGGCTCGATTGACCGCCGGCCGGGTAGAAATTGAACGACTCGAGCACGCCCGACAAGAACGGGTAGTAGCGGTCACCGAAGCGCCGCCCGACGATGCGCTGAACGATGACCGCCATGCCGCGCTCGCCCGGCGCGAGCACTCCGGCGGCTGCAGCGCGCGCGCGCCGCTGGAAGGCCGAGGCCGCGACCGCCTTGATCGCGTGCTCGAGCTCGAGCTCGCGCACCGTGGCGCTCGGGTGGTTGTTCGGGAGCATGTAGGTCGCGAACACGCCGGCGAACGGGTGAAAGCGCGAGTCCTCGTGCGCGCTCGACGACCTCACCGCGAGCGGGCCGTGGAGCCGTTCTTTCGCGCTCGCGAGCGCGGCGCGTGTCGCGGCGGAGAGCGGCACGGCTAGCGCCAGCTGCGTGATTTCAGCGTCGCTTGCGCCGTCGAGGCGCTGCCGGGCGAGGTGCTCGGTCACCGGCTCGATGAGCTCGGTGCCGAGGATCACGGTCTTCGGAATGCGGATCTCGAGGCCGGGAAAGCGGCGCACGAGATCGTAGCGAGCGAGCATGGCACCGACGAACGCGATGCCGCGCCCCTTGCCGCCGACCGAGCCGGAGCCGACGCGGCCGAACCGGGTCGCGGGTCCCGTCGCGTGCGCGGAGAGCTCAGTGACGACGCCCTCTTCTTCGCGCCGCCGCGCCTCGGCGACGATCCGGATGAGCTCGGCTCGAAGCGCATCGACGCTCGAGAAATCGCCGACGGTGCGCGGCCTCAGCTGCTCGGCGAGCTCGAACATCCCGCGCGCCATGAGCCACGTGGAAAAATCGTTCTTCTGGCCGTGAAACACGAGCGACGCGTCGTCGACCGTGAGGAGCAGCTCCTCCATCGCGAAGAGATCGCGCGCGCGGCCGACCTCCTCGCCCGTGGGGAGTCGAAAAACGAACTCGCCGAAGCCGAGCCGCTCGCGCAGAAAACCTCGCAATTCGCCGCGAAAATCGCGCGCATCCTTGTCGAGGAACCACGCGCCGAGGCGCTCGGCCTCGCCCCGGCGCGAGGTCTCGGCGGACTCGATGAGGAGCGGCAAGTCGGGCTGCGCTTCCCGCACGCGGCGCGCGAGCTCGAGGCCTGCGTCTGGCGCGAGCGCGGCGCCGCTCGGCAGGCGGATGTCGGTGAGCACGGCCGACAGGTAGTCGCGATGCCGGTAGAAGCGGGCGAGGCCCTCGTCGTAGCTTCGGGCCAGGACGATCTTCGGTCGGGCGCACAGGCTCGTGATGCGGTGGTAGTCGCTGTAGCCCTCGGCGATGAGCGAGCTCGCCTGAGCCAGGAGCTCGGGGTAGAGCTGCGCGAGCAAGGACGAGTAGGCGCGCACGCCGTCCTCGACGACGAGCAGGACCCGCACGCCGGCGACCCGCGTGTCGTGATCGACGTTGGCGTGATCCTCGACGAGCTTGATGGCGGCGATGAGCGAGGTGGCGCTGCCGGTCCAGAAGAACGGGAGGACATGGCCGGCCGACGCGGCGATGGCCCCATCGGACTCATCGAAGACGAGCACGACGATGGGGACGCGGGGAGCCTTCGCGCGCAGCCGTGGCGCGAGCCGAGCGACGTCGAACTCGCCGATGCGCGGGACGGTGACGACGAGGTCGAAGCGCCTCTGCCCGAGCAGCTCGAGCGCGCGCTCCGCATCGCTCGTGTGCGTGATCCGCGGCGGCGCCGAGAGGCTGAGCTCGGTGTAGCGGCGGAAGATCCGGTCGCCGAGCGGGCCGTCCTCCTCGAGGACGAAGGCGTCGTAGTCGGACGAGAGCAGCAGGACGTCGAGCACGCGGTAGGGCATCAGCGCCGAGCGGCGGCGGTGCCACTCGTAGCGCGCCGCCCGAGGCTCGGTCACACGACGCCTTGGTCCAGCATGGCGTCCGCGACCTTGATGAATCCGGCGACGTTCGCGCCGCGCACGTAGTCGACGGTCGAGCCGCGCTTGCCGTGCTCGAGGCACGCCGCGTGGATCGACCGCATGATCTCGCGCAGGCGCGCGTCGACCTCCTCACGGCTCCAGCGCAGGTGCGTCGCGTTCTGCGCCATCTCGAGGCCGCTCGTCGCGACGCCGCCCGCGTTGGCCGCCTTGCCCGGGCCGAAGAGGAGCCCGGCCTCGCGAAACGCCGCCACGGCCTCCGGCGTCGAGGGCATGTTGGCGCCCTCGGCCACGCAGATACACCCGGACGCGAGGAGCGCCTGGGCGTCCTTGATGTCGAGCTCGTTCTCGATCGCGCAGGGAAACGCGGCGTCGCACGGGATCCCCCACGGTCGCTTCGCCTCGAGGAAGCGAGCGCTGGGGTACTTCGCCGCGTACTCGCGGATGCGTCCGCGCCGGACGTTCTTTATCTCCATCACGAAGGCGAGCTTCTCGCGGTCGATGCCGTCCTCATCGTAGATGGTGCCGTTCGAGTCGCTGAGCGACAGCACCCGCGCGCCGCGGTCGAGGAGCTTCTCGGCCGCGTACTGCGCCACGTTCCCCGAGCCGCTCACGACCACGCGCGCACCGTCGAGGGCGCGGCCGCGCGTCGCGAGCATCTCCTCGGCGAAATAGACCATGCCGTAGCCCGTCGCTTCGGGGCGAATGAGCGACCCGCCCCAGCCGAGACCCTTACCGGTCAAGACGCCGGTGAACTCGTTGTGGAGCTTCTTGTATTGCCCGAAGAGGTAACCGATTTCCCGGCTGCCGACGCCCACGTCGCCGGCCGGGACGTCGGTGTGCGCGCCGATGTGGCGCCCGA
>SYFR01000122.1 GCA_005800325.1 Myxococcales bacterium
CGCCGCGAGCGAGGTGCCGGTCGACGTCGTGTTGCTCGAGCAAGCCGAGCGGCCCGACGTGCGGCTCGTGTCGCTGCGTGCGCCTCCGCGTGCCCACCAGGACGAGACGCTCCGCATGCGAGCGGTGGTGTCGGCGCCGGCGCGCGCTGAGCTCGAGCTGCGCCTCTCGCGCGATGGCGTGCTCGTACGGCGCTTCGAGGTGAACGTGGATGCCGGCGAGACGGTGCTGCCCATCACCGAGCGCGCGAGCGAGGCGGGGCTACACCGCTACGACGTCGAGGTGACCGCCCGCGAGCCGGCGCTCGACCACACGCCCGAGGACAACGTCGCGAGCACCTTCGTGCGCGTGCGCGGCCCGGCTCGCGCGCTCGTCATCGACGGCGACGCCGGCAAGACGGCGTTCATCGCCGGTGCGTTGCGCGCTGCGCGCCTCATCGCCGACGAGGGCTCGCTCGCGAGCGTGCCCGCCGATGTCGCGGGCATGGCCGGCTACGACCTCATCGTCTTCGGCGACGTCTCGGCTCCCTCGTTGGCCCCCGGCCAGATCCACGCGCTCGCGAGCTTCGTGCGCGATCTCGGCGGGGGGCTCGTCTTGACGGGCGGCGACCGCAGCTTCGGTCCCGGCGGCTTCTCCGGCACGCCGCTCGAAGAGGTCTCGCCGGTCGCGTTCGATCTCAAGCAAGAGCGCCGCCGCGCGAGCCTCGCCGAGATCATCGCCATCGACACCTCCGGCTCGATGACGGCGCGCGTCGGCGCGCATACGAAGCTCGAGCTGGCCAACGAGGCCGCGGCGCGCTCGGCGACGCTGCTCGGCCCGGGCGACGAGCTCGGCGTGTTTCACGTCGACACCAAGACGACGACGACGGTGCCGCTTTCGCCCGTGAAAAACAAGGCCACCATCGAGAGGTCGATCCGCCTCGCGGGGCCGGGCGGCGGCGGCATCGACTGCGACGTCGCGCTGCGCGACGCCTACGCGGCTCTAAGGCGCACGCGCGTGAACTTGAAACACGTTCTACTCTTCGCCGACGGTGCCGACGCGGAGAACATCACCCCCGCGGTCGAGTCCATGGTGCGCGACGCGCTCAAGGACGGCATCACCACGAGCACCGTCGCGCTCGGCCAGGGCTCGGACGTGCCCGCGCTCGAGACGCTCTCGCGGCTCGGCGACGGCCGCTTCTACATCGTGGAGGACGCGACGAGGCTGCCGGCGGTGTTCACGCAAGAGACCATCCTCGCGTCGCGCTCCTCCGTCGTCGACGAGCCGTTCCGGGCGGTGCAGGCGAGCGGCCACCCGGTGCTCGCGGGCGTCGAGGTCGGCGCCGCGCCTCCGCTCGCGGGCTACGTCGTCACCATCAAGAAGCCACGCGCCGACGTGCTCTTGGTCGGCCCCGAGAGCGATCCGGTGCTCGCGCTGTGGCAGGCGGGCCTCGGGCAAGCGGCCGCGTTCACGAGCGATCTCAAGGATCGCTGGGGCGGCGCGTGGACCGAGTGGGAAGGAGCGGCGCGGCTCGTCGCGCAGCTGGCGCGGCAGGTCGCGCGACGCGAGGACGACGCGCGCGTGCGGCTCGAGGCCGAGGTCGCGGGTGGGCAGCTCGCGGTGCGCGCGACCGCGGTCGACGACGACGGCAGGCTCACGTCGTTCCGCCGGCTCACCGCGAGCGTGCGCGGTCCCTCGGGCTTCTCGCGGGAGGTGGCGCTCGATTCCTCGGGCGCGGGCACCTACGAGGCGAGCGTGCCGCTGGCGGCGCCGGGAGCGTACGTCGTCATCGCCAAGGACGAGCTCGACGGGCAGGCGGTCGCGACGACGGGAGCGGTGCTCGGCAAGGGCGAAGAGCTGCGCCCGACCGGCAGCGACGCCGCGCTCCTCGGCCGCATCGCCGAGCTCACGGGTGGCAAGCGCCGCGACACGCTCGCCGGGATCTTCGCCGATCGGCCGCGCATGCGCTTCGCATACGAGGACATCACCGTGCACCTCGCGCTCGCCGGCGCGCTCGCGATGCTGCTCTCCGTCGCGGCGCGGAGGCTGGCCATGCCCGAGGCGCTCGCGGCGTGGCTCGAGCGACGGAGGCGGCCCGCGATGCACGGCCGGGTGCGCGAGCGGGAGCACGAGGCGCTGCGGACGCTCACGGGGCTCGTGGCGAAGAAGCAGGCGAGCGAGGAGGAGCGCGCGCGCGTCGAGGTTGCCGCGAGCCACGCCGGATCCGCGAGCCACGCCGGATCCGCGAGCCACGCCGGATCCGCGAGCCACGCCGCGGGCACACCGGTCTCGGCGCCTCCGCCGGCGGTCCCGCTAGCCGCTCCCGACAGCGCGTTCGTGGGGACGTCGAGCGCGACGCCGCCTCCCGCCCAGGCCGCGGCGGACGCGCAGGCTTCGGCGACCGGCGCGGCTCCGGCACGCAGCGTCACGCGCAAGCTGTCGGCCGCGGAGATCCTCCTCGAGCGCCGCCGCCGCAAGGAGTGACGCTGCGCGAGCGCCGGCCCTCGTGGCAAACTTACTATGACCTCTCGTGTCAGCCCTGAGTGCCGCTCACGCGGGTGCGTCGCCGTCGGCCTCGGGCGCGTCGGCGGCGGCCGCGCGCGCTTGCGCCTCTCGCTGCGCCTCGTACATCAGAGCCTCCGCGTCCTCGGCCGCGAGGCGGCGATCGGCGTCGGCGAGCAACGAGGCGTGCGTCGCGATGACCGCTCGGCAGCGCGTGGTCGCCATGAACGCGAGCCCGAGCCCGAGCGCGCCGTAGACCGCGGCAGCGCACAAGGTGGCGACGACGAGGGCGGGCTCTTTACCCGGCGCGAGCGACGGCAGGCCCACGAAGTAGACGAACAACGGCGAAGGCGCGGCGATCGCCATGGCGGCGCCCGAGCCGCGCGTGAAGATCCCCGTCATCGCGGCGAGCACCCACGGCGCCGCGGTGAGCAAGAAGCTCACGACGCTCAGGGTGACGCGAGGAGGCCCAGCGCTCGTGGCGCGTGAGCGCAGCATCGCGCCCAAGCCGAGGAAGAATCCGAGGGTGCCGCTCCAGGAAGCGAGGAACAAGAGGACGCGCGCCGTCTGCTCGTGGGCGTCCGGCGGGGACTTGGCGCGGAGGACGGCGAGGCTCACGCCGAGGAGCGCCGCGAGCCCGCCGAAGGCGACGAGGGCCTGCATTCGCAGGGCCGGCAGCACGCCCGGGGCGAGGCTCCTCCGCAGGCGACCCGCGTGCGCGAGCAGGGCCTGGACGCGGCGCGAGGGCCCGAGCTCCTCGCCTTGAAAGAGGCTCACGCCCGAGGTGACGAACAACCCGAAGAGCGTCATCACGGTGATCGCCAGCGTGGAGATGTCGCTCGAGTCGGCGACCACCACCGCGATCGATCCGAGCAGGACCAGGGCGGCCCCGGTCGCGATGTGCCAGCGCTTGAGGCCGAAGGAGCGGTCGTCCGTGACGCTCGTGAGGTTCGACTTCGTGATCTCGTAGAAGAGCCAGGTCGAGAGGCCGACGAGCGCCGCGGGGCCGAGCACGAGGAACACGAAGTAGCGCCAGTCGAACGGCGCGCGCACGAGCGCCGCCGGATACCACACCGGAAATCGGTCGACCGTAGGCCACAGCTCGTGCGCCAGCTGCGCCCCGCCGACCCCGAACGAGACGAACGACACCGCGCTCGCGGGCATCGCGACGAGCAAGGTCACGAGCAGGGCGGCGCGCAGGCTGTCCATCTTGGCGCTGACCGCGAGGCCGAAGCACACCGCCTGCACGGCGAACACGAACAGCATCGCGAACGCGAGCATCACCTCGAGCGGGCCTACGCCGCCGAACAAGAACGACAGCGCGCCGACGGGCGCGAGCATCACGATGTAGAGGGCGATGGCCGTGTACGCGCTCATGACCTTGCCGCGCGCGATCGCCTCGGGGCGCATGCCGGTGAGCAGGAGCGCCTCCCACGTCCTGCCGTCGCGCTCGGACGCGATGCTGTTCGCCGCGAGCGCCGGGCCCACGATCATCACGACGAAGTACGCGAGCGAGAAGAACGTGTGAAAGAGGGCCGCCCCGATGTCGTTCGGGCGGTACGACCCCGTCATGAGGCCGCCGATCGCGCTCATGAGCAGCGTGAGCAGCACGGTGAGCAACAGCAAGATGATCGGCGTGCGCAAGAGGCGCGTGGACTGCCGCATCTCGCGCATCCAGAGCGGGTTCGGCTCGGTGCTGAACCGCAGCCAGCGGTAGCGCGCGCGATCTCCTGCGGCTCCGCGTTGCGC
>SYFR01000123.1 GCA_005800325.1 Myxococcales bacterium
GCGCAGAGCTCGGCCGTCGGGTCTCGCCTACGGCTGCACCTTCGCGCGCACCGCCCTTGATCGTCGCGGGAGGCGGCTCCGCGCGGGCCGCGCCGGTGTGGGCCGCGAGCGCATTCGTCACCGTCACCTCGGGCCGCGCCCCGCCGCCACGCGCGCCACCTTCGGGCAGCGCGTTCGTCACCGTCACCTCGGGCCGCACCATGTTGTCCGTACCTCGGTCACTCGGCGCACGCACACGCGTGACGGTCTGCTCGACGTCCGGGCGCGCCGCGCCCGAAGCCCACGCCCCAGCGGGCGCCTCCGCAGCACCGCTCTCCCCACTATTCCCGGCGCCGTATGCAGCGCTCACGCCACCAATTGCGCCACCATTTGCGCTGCTGCTCGCGCCACCATGCGCGCTGCCATCCGCGCCGCCATGCGCGCTGCTGCTCGCGCGCGCCTCGGGCATGCCCACGAGCGTCGCGCGCCGCGGATCGCTCGCTTGGTCGCGAAGCGCGGCGATGTCGATCATGTTCGCGAGTCGAGGCTTCTTGCCGTCTGCCGCGACCTGCGCCGCGTCAGCGCGCTCGGCGACGGGCGGCACCGACGGCGTCGCGTCAGCCTTCGGGCCGAGGTCGCGCGGCGCTGTCGTCGCGGTGTCGCCGGAGCCCGCCGCGAGCTCCCGTACCGACTCGGCCGGCTGCCAGCTCGTCATTCCGCGGCGCCACACGAGCGTGTCCGCGCGCAGCTTCCCGGAGCGAAGCGCGGCACGCAGCTCCTCGCTGCCGAGCAACCGCTGGACGCCGTCGTCGTCCGTCCACCTCCACTGGTCCGGGGATGCCACGCTCGCGGCGCCGAGTGTACACCGATCCCCACGAGTCGGGCCGTTTGGAGCCCAGGCCATCGTGCTCCTACGCGCGTCGCTCATCGCAGCCTCCGCAGGTGGAGTTAGGCGCGACGGCGACGATGACGAGCCGCACGCGGCGCTCAGGACGCCGTGCGCGCACGCTAGTCGCTGTTCGTTCGCGGCCCGGACGCCACGCGAACCCGTAAGCCGCGAGCGGCGCAGCATCTCTACGCCAGCGCTGGATTTCGCCGCATCGATCCCCAGCCACAGCTCCTCGCGCTCGAGCGAGCCGAGACTCGCGCCGCGGTCGTGGCGATGTCGATCGAGCCCCGACGTGAGCGCCCCCTGCACCGACGAGACCTCGCCGATGGTTCCAATTCTGCCCCCCATCGTCGGTGAGCCGTCTCCCCTCGCCCGCGCGCCGTCGTCCTCGTTCGCGACGCTCACCACCGCGGCCTCGTTCCTCGCGCGCACCTTGCTCGACGTGTTCGCCCCGCTTGGGTGCGCGTCATGCGACGACCCGCGCCCGCGCGACCTGGCGTTCTGCGCCCGCTGCGACGAGACGCTCCTCCGCGAACCGTTGCAGGGCAGCGCGCTCGGTCCCGCCGGCAAGTCCCGCGGCCTCGTGCTCGCGCCCGTCGCGGTGCGCGTGCACGCCTTCGGTGCGTACGGCGCGGCGCTCGCCGAGGCCATCGTGCGCTTCAAGTATGCGGGCCGCAGCGATCTCGCGCAGCCGCTCGGCGCGCTCCTCGCCTCGCTCACTGTCGACTGCGGCCTCTCGCCCGACGTCGTCGTGCCGGTCCCGCTGCACCCGCTGCGCCTCATGCGCCGCGGCTACAACCAGTCCGCGCTCCTCGCTGCGTGCGTCGCCAGGCGCGCGTGCGCCGCGCTCGACACGTCCTCGCTTCGTCGCAGCCGCCCCGCACCGGCGCAGGCGGGTCTCGGCGCCGCGGCCCGCGAACGAAACCTGGTCGATGCGTTCGCCGCAGGAGGCCACGCGCTCCGCGGACGACGCGTGCTGCTCGTCGACGACGTGATGACCACCGGCGCGACGCTCCGTGCGTGCGCCCGCGCCGTCGTGCGATCCGGCGCCTCGCACGTCTCGGCCATCGTCCTCGCGCGCGCGCTCTGAGCGCCCACCGCCACGCAAACCCGCGTGGGCTCAGGCGCTGGCGGCCGCGATCCGTTGCGGCACGATCCGCGCTCAGGCCCGGGCTCAGGCGCTGGCGGCCGCGATCCGCCGCGGCTCGCCGAGCGCGCTGTCGACCGGCGGCGCCACGCGGGCGAGCTTGCGCAGATCCACCGAGCGATCGAACGGCACGCCGTACTTGCTCAAGATCGCCTCGTGCCGGTCGCGCGCCTCGGTCCGGTGGATCACGATGATGCGTCCGTCGTCCGTGCGCAGCCGCAGGAAGTCGCCTCGCGACGCCTCGACGAGCTCCACGAGATGCGCGAGCGAGCGCACGGCGAATCCGTCCACCTCGACCACGAGCAGGTTCGCGAGATCGTGGTACCCCTGGTTGCCGCGATCGGCGAGCACCTTCTGCAGCAGCACCGGCTCGTGCCGCTCGGGCGCGCGCACGCCCTGCTCGCTCAGGGCCACGAGCTCGCGCGGCGCCGCCGTCCACCACGACTCGCCCCAGGTCTTCAGGTACTCGCGCGTGAGCGGCACGAGCAAGAGCCCGCCGATCACGAAATATCGCGGCGGCGTCCCGATGCGATGATCGGCGACGAGCGGCTTCGGCGGCATGAGCTCCACCGTGCAGGTGCGCTCGCGCCCGTCGCGCCACACCGTGAACGGCATGCGCTCGCCGACGTGGCGCATCGCGACGACGTGGCTGAAGTCGATGAGCTCGCCCTCGCGCAGCGGCACGGTCCCGTCGGAGGCGATCTCGATGCCATCGACCTCGAGCAGCACGTCCCCCGGCAGAAACACGCCGTCGCCCGGCCCGCCATGCACGACGCGCGTCACGACGATCCCGCCCGGCCGCGAGGCGGGCAGCCCCACGCTGCGCCGGTGCGCGCGCGACTCGAGCGGCTGCACCGCGACGCCGAGATCGGGAAAGCCGTCGTGCTCCCCGCGCTCCACGTCACGCAGGAAGTGCTCGACGATGGGCGGAGAAATCATGTAGCCGATCTGGTCGGCCTCATCGAGCGCCTGAAACGCGACGCCGACGAGCCGCCCGTCCTTGATCACGGGCCCGCCGCTGTTGCCGACGTTGACGGCGGCGTCGATCTGCACGGCGAGCAGGCTGCGGCCGCTCTGCGCGAATTTCACGAGCTCGATGCGCGACACGATCCCCTCGGTGATCGAGATGCGGTCGCCGCCGATCGGGTACCCGCACACGCTGACGCGATCGCTGAGCCGCGGCACGAGCCCGAGCTCGATCGGCGTCGTGCCGTGAAAGAAGCTCGGGTCGTCGACGTGGAGCAGCGCGAGATCGCACGCGTGACCGACGGCCTCGATCTCCGCGCAGTACTTCTGCGCGTTGCCGTAGCGGCGGACCTCGACGAACACCTGGTTGGCGATGCAGTGCGCGTTCGTGAGCACGCGCGGCCCCCTCGCCGTCGCGATGATGCACCCCGACCCGAAGCCGGACGCGGGCCCCTGCGTCTGCCAGGGTTGGTCGAAATCGGGCGCGTCCGACACGCACAGCACCTTCACCACCGAGCGCAAGAGCGGCGAGAGCTCCTGTCGCGACGACGGGGAAGACGCGGGCACCATGGCCTCGAGCGTAGCAGAGCCACCCGCCACGGCACGCCCACTCCCATGTCACGCGCAACAGGTCTTTCCTATTATTTCGATGACTTAGAAGAACGTCCGCGGGCGCGACGCTCGGCCTGTGCCGCGCGGCACGGCGCGGCGGGCAGAACTTTCACTTTGTGCTGCGGCGCCGCGAATCCCCGCGCATGACCGCGGTCGCGTCGAGTATCGTCCCGGCCCGATGGGCCGCTTCGTCGCCTTCCATTGCCGCGCCTGCGGCGAGCGAACGCCCCCCGAGCCCGCGCCGCGGTTCGCGTGCCCCGGCTGCGGCTTCGAGGCCCTCGACGTCGAGCTCGATCTCGCCGCCATCCGGCGCACGGTCACGCCCGCCCTCATCGGCGCACGTCGCGATCCCTCGCTGTGGCGCTACCGAGAGCTCTTGCCCGTCGCCATGCCGCGCGATGACGAGGGGCCGCTGCGCCAGGTCGGTGGCACGCCGCTCTACTCCTCGCCGCGAGCGAGCGCGCGCATCGGCGGCGCACGGGTCCACATCAAGGACGACGGACGCCTGCCGACCGGCTCTTTGAAAGATCGCGCGAGCGCGGTCGTCGCGATGCGCGCCCGGGAGCTCGGCGTCGACTGCATCCTCGCGGCCTCGACGGGTAACGCCGGCGTCGCCATCGCCGCGATGGCCCAGGCCGCCGGCATGCGCGCCATCGTCCTCGTGCCCGCCGCCGCGCCGCCCGCGAAGATCGCGCAGCTCATGCTCTTCGGCGCGAGGCTCTTGCTCGTGCGCGGCACCTACGACGACGCGTTCCGACTCTCGCGGGAAGCGTCGCGCGAGCTCGGGCTCTACTGCCGCAACACCGGGTACAACCCCTTCACCGTCGAGGGAAAAAAGACGGTCTCGTTCGAGATCTGCGAGCAGCTGACGCAGCAGGCCGCCCGCGCCGATAGCGATCCCAGCCGCGCCGAGCTCTCCGCCCCCGACGCCCCTCCGTCGAAGTGGCTCGCCCCCGATCGCGTCTACGTCTCGGTCGGCGACGGCAACATCATCGTCGGTGTCGCGAAGGGCTTTGCCGATTTACTCGCGCTCGGCTTCATCGAGCGCATGCCGCGCCTCTTCGGCGTGCAGTCCGCCGGTTCGGCCGCGATCGCGAACGCCTGGCGCCAAGGCAGCGAGCACATCGAGCGGGTCAGCTCGAACACGCTCGCCGACAGCATCTCCGCCGACATGCCAAGCGATGGGCTGCGCGCCCTCCGCGCCGTGCGCGACAGCGGAGGCGACTACCTCGTCGTCTCGGACAGCGCCATCCTTTCGGCCATCGTCGAGCTCGCCCGTGACGCTACCGTCTTCGCCGAGCCGGCCGCCGCGACCGCGTACGCGGGCCTCCTTCACCACGCGCAAGAGAGCGCCATACCGCCGAGCGAGGACGTCGTCGTGCTCGTGACGGGGACCGGCCTCAAGGACGTCGCGGCGGCCACGCGGGCCGTCGCCGCCGCACCGACGACCATCGATCCGAGCATGAGCGCCTTGCGCCAGGCGCTCTCCTAGTACCTAGTTCCTAGTACCCAGTCACGTCGAGCGGCGCATGCCCTTTCGCCGCAGGGAGCCACCATGATCGATCTATCCATTGACGAAGCCACCCTCGCCAAATCCGTCACGCGCGCCCGGGAGCGCAACATCCGGATCCCGACGTTCGCGCAAATGGCCAATCCCGACCTCGTGCCGGCTCGCATCAAGGCGCGCCTCGAGCACGTCGGCCTGTGGGACGTCGATCCGGCGAACCTCTTTCGCATCAGCTGGCACAACGAGCCGAAGGCGACCGGCGGCGGCTTCGGCCCGGTGAACGCCGTCGAGCTGCCGCGCTCGCTCACCGGGGTTCCGGCACGCATCATCGCGCTCGTCGGCAAGTGGTTTCCGACCGGGGCGCACAAGGTCGGCGCGGCGTTCGGCTGCCTCGTGCCGCGGCTCGTGACTGGCCAGTTCGATCCGACCCGGCAAAAGGCCGTCTGGCCCTCGACTGGCAATTACTGCCGCGGCGGCGCCTACGACTCGGCCCTGCTCGGCTGCGAGTCGATCGCCATTCTGCCCGAGGGCATGAGCCGCGAGCGCTTCGATTGGCTCCGCACCGTCGCCGGCGAGACCATCAAGACGCCTGGCAGCGAGAGCAACGTCAAGGAGATCTTCGACAAGTGCTGGGAGCTGCGGCGCTCTGGCCAGGAGTTGATGATCTTCAATCAGTTCGACGAGCTCGGCAATTACCTCTGGCACCATGAGGTCACCGGCCGCGCGATGGCCCGCGTGCTCGAGAGCGCGCTCGGGCCGCGCGGAGCGTACCGCGGCCTGGCGCTCACCACGGGCTCGGCGGGCACGATCGCGAGCGGCGACTATCTGAAGACGCTCTTTCCCGACAGCAAGATAGCGGCCAGCGAGGCGCTCGAGTGCCCGACGCTCCTCATGAACGGCTACGGCGCGCACCGCATCGAGGGGATCGGCGACAAGCACGTCCCGTGGGTGCACAACGTGCGCAACACCGATCTCGTGATGGGCATCGCCGACGAGGCGACCATGTCGCTCATCCGCCTCTTCAACGAGCCCGAGGGCCTTCGCCACCTCGCCTCCGCGGGCGTCCCCGAGGCGACGCTCCGCGCGCTGCCGCTCTTCGGCATCTCCGGCGTCGCCAACATGCTGAGCGCGATCAAGCTCTGCCGCTGGTACGAGCTCGGCGAGGACGACGTCGTGCTCACGGTGCTGACGGACTCGATCGACATGTACCAGAGCCGCCTCCGCGAGCTCTCCGAGGAGCGCGGCGACTTCACCGCGAAGGACGCCGCGGGCGCCTATCACCGCTTCCTCTTGGGCGAGTCGACGGCCCACACGGAGGAGCTCACCTACCCGGCCCGCAAGCGCGTGCACAACCTCAAGTACTTCACCTGGGTCGAGCAACAGGGCAAGACCCACGACGAGATCCAGGCGCAGTGGTACGACGCCGACTACTGGCGCCGCGTGCCGCGCTGCGTGGGCGACCTCGATCGGCTCATCACCGAGTTCAACGCCCAGGTCGGCCTCGACTGACGGGTGCACCGGCCCACCGGCAAGCTCGGGCTAATTGTGTTCCTGGCGCGTTCACGCCCGGCCCGCGCACGGGAACGCGACGTAGAAGGTGCTGCCGACGTCGGGCGTGCTCTCGACCCAGACCTCGCCGCCCTGCGCCTCGACGAGGCCCTTCGTGATGAAGAGGCCGAGCCCGAGCCCGCACTTCTGCGCCCGCGCGCGCTTGGTCTGAAAGAACCGATCGAAGATCCGCGGCAGCTCGTCGGCCGGCACGCCGATCCCGCGGTCGCGCACGGCGATGACGACGCGCGCAGGCTTCTGGTCGCGTGGGCTCGCGATCGACACGTCGATGCCCGTCCCCGGGGGCGAGTATTTCGCGGCATTCTCGACGAGGTTCGTGAGCACCTGCGTGAAGCGCAGCTCGTCGACCAGGATCGGCTCGGGCGCGCCGTCGACGTGGAGCCGCGCGCGGTGTGGCCCGAGGCCGGGCTCGAGCTCCTCGAGCAAGCGCGCGACGACGACCGGCGTGTCGACGCGCTCGAGCGCGAGCTGCAAGCGGCCGGCTCCGATCCGCGACGCGTCGAGCAGGTCGCGCACCATGTCGGTCTGGCGCGTGGCCATGCGGCGGATCCGCTCGAGCGCCGCCACCGGCACCATGACCTCCGCGGCGCCGTCCGCTCGGAAGAGGAGCTGGTCGACCGCCATGAGGATCCCCGCGACCGGAGAGCGGAGATCGTGCGCGACCATGGCCGCGAACTCTTCGCGCAGCCGCTCCACCTCTTTCAAGGCGCTGATGTCCTCGAAGGCGGCGACCGCGCCCGCGACCGTGCCGTCCGCGTCGAAGGTCGGCGTCGAGGTCTGGAGAATGGGCACGCGCTCGCCGCTCGGGCGCACCACGACGACCTCGGTGCATGCCACGAGCTCGCCGCGCAGGGCTCGCGCAATGGGCCACTCTTCCTTCGCCAGCGGCTGACCCGCAGGGGCCTCGAGCCGCAGCGGATAGTCGTCGATAGGGCCCGTGTGCTCGACGCCCGCGATGCGATCCGCCGCGGGGTTCGCGATCATGCGCCGCGTCTTCTGGTCGACGAAGATGATGCCGTGGCCCGCATGCTCGAAGACGGCCGCGAGGCGCGAGCGCTCCACGTCCAGCTCGACCCGCAGGCGGGCCCGCGCCACCGCCGGCGCCGCGAAGGCCGCGAGGACCGTCACGGCACGCTCGTCGTCGCGCGAGAAGCCGCCGCCTGCGCGCTTGTTGCCAAGGTAGAGCGTGCCGACCGATGCGCCCTCGAAGGCGAGTGGCACCGCGAGCAAGCTCGTGATCACCGGGTGATTCGGCGGCATCCCCTGAAACGCCCCATGCTCGCGCACGTCGGGTACGCGCAACGTCGCGCCTCCCCGCGCCGGGATGGCGAGCGTGCCGACCGGCCGCGGCAGATGGCCGATCTTGGCGGCCATGCCCTCGGGCACGCCGCTCACGACCCAGGGCGAGAACGGCTGGTCCCACGCCTCGACGCACCCGAGCGCGGAGTACGTGGCCCCGCCGACGGCCCGCGCCTGGTCCGCGATGGCCTGCAGCACGCGCGCTGGCTCGGACTCCGCCGTGATCGCGACAACGGCGCCGTGGAGGGCCTCGAGCCGGCTCAGCGCCGCCGTCCGCTCCCGATCGTACGTCGTCGCGAGCATCGTCTTCCCCCTTCGCCTCGCGCGGAGGCCGCCGCGGTCGCCCGGCCTCGCTGCATGTCTATCGAGGCCAAGGCGGCGCGGGAAGCCGCTCGACTTGACGCCGATCGCGGCGCGCTGAAGTATGGCGCGCCGGCCGCGCTGGCCCTCCGCGTGGCCTCCCTTCACGGCTCGACTCCCTGCGTGCGGTTGCACGGGTTCGCTTCGCCGACCCGCGGCACCATGACGCATTGGGCAAGATGAATCCTCTGGCCGCGCTCCGCCGTGCATGCGAGCGCCGCGATGGCGAGGAGGCACGCAGCACCTATCCCAAGCGCTGCCGTCCGGGGCGCTGCCGTCCGGGGCGCTGCCGTCCGGGGCGCTGCCGTCCGGGGCGCTGCCGTCCGGGGCGCTGCCGTCCGGGGCGCTGCCGTCCGACGCGCGCCCCCTCCCCAACCCTCCTCGAGGGGGAGGGAGAGGTGACACCGTCGCTCGCCGATCAACACCAGTCTCCTACCAGGGTGGTGGCCCGCCTTGGTCGGCGAGCTCCGAAGGGGACGTAGGCACACGAGCGGTCGCGCCCACCGCGGCCGCGGCATGACGAAGCGCGCAGCCCCGCGCTTGCGCGCGTTTCGTGACCAAGATCAGGACTCGAGACCCAACGCCGCGCCGTGGGCTGCTACCCTCGCGCGCATGGCTGCGCGACCTCGCATCGATCTCGACGGCGTCACCCTGTGCGAACCCGACGGCACCGGCGCGGCGGTGGCGGTCATTCGCCATCGCACCGTCGAGGGGCTCGTGCTCAGCATGCCCGAGAGCGCGGATTTTCTCGTGCCCTTCGACGACGTCGTGCGCGCCGAGCTGAACCTGAAGGACGGCACCGTCGTGTTCGAGGTCACGAGCGAGCTCGCTTCACGGGCCCACTGGCTCGGGGGCGCGCGCGTGCTCGTCGGTCGCTGGACCGATCGCATGACGCTGACCCGAGCCGACGCGACGAAGCGCTGACTTCGGCGCTCGTGCGCTGAGAGCCGGGCGCCCCGCTGGTGCGCGGCCCGCGCCCGCGTCGACTCCGAACCACGTCGTGCGCCGAGCGTCGGGCTGGGACTCAGTCGCCGAGCCGCGACGGGCGCGCGAGCCACGCGCCGCCGTCGGCGACCACCGTCTCGCCGTGAACCAGCGAGCCCGCGTCCGAGCAGAGAAACAGCGCCAGATCCGCGATTTCGTCGATGGTGCCGAACCGCCCGATCGGGATCGCGCGCTCGAGCTTCGCCGTGAGGTCACCGCCCGGCGCCAGGCGCGCCATGCC
>SYFR01000124.1 GCA_005800325.1 Myxococcales bacterium
GACGACGACCACGGGCTACATGCTCGAGCGCGCGTGCGCCCTCGCCCTCGGGCTCGTCGTCTATCCTGAGCGGATGCAGCAGAACCTCGAGCTGACGGGCGGGAGGTTCTTCAGCGAAGGCGTGATGCTCGAGCTCGTGCGGACGGGGATGGCGAGGCAAGACGCGTACGTCGTCGTGCAGCGCGCCGCGATGAAGGCCTTCGCGGGGGAGGGCTCGTTCAAGGCGCTCTTGGCCGAGGACGAGGAGCTAAGAGCACGCCTCTCGATCGACGTGCTCGAGCGCTGTTTCGACCTGAGCCACGTCCTTCGGCACGCGGGCACGATCGTCGATCGCGCACTCGAGGCGCCATGAGCCGCGCAGCGAAGGGCCTCGCGCGGTGGACGCCGACGGTGCTCACGGCTGCGCTGGCCGCTGGCCTGGGCCTCGGGGGGTGCGCGCCGCAGACCGGAAGCGGGGCGCGTGTGGCGACCGAGCCCGGCACCGCCGGCAACGACGCTGGCAGCTCGGGGGCCACCCAGGGCGTGGCCATCGCGCTCGGCTTCGCGGCGACGAGCGATGTCATCGTCGAGGGGCTGCTCGCGGCGAGCCCCGCGTGGGCGCGGATCGCGGGCCTCCACGCCTACGACGGCAAGGTCGCGCGCTACGATCGGGCGTCGATCGCCGCGTACCTCGAGCGCCTCGCGACATGGAGCGCCGCGCTCGACGCCTTCGGCGGGGCGAGCGATCCAACGACGCTCTCGAAGGTCGACGCGCTCGACCGCGCGATCTTGAAGAGCCGCATCGCGCTCGAGCGGCACAACCTCGCCGACCGTGAGCTGCCCTTCACCGATCCGCGCTACTACGAGGAGCTCTTCGACGTCGGCAGCTACGTCAAGTTCGACTACGCCCCGCTCGCAGAGCGAGCGCGCGCCCTCGTCACGCACGAAGAGGCGAGCCTGCGCGAGGTCGGTGCCGTCACGGAGAACCTCAGACCGGTGCTCAGCCGTCCGGTGCTCGAGACGGCGATCTCGAGCTATCGCGGTTTCGCCGAGTACCTGCGCGGCGACGTCGTGAAGCTCGTCGGCGGCGTGGGAGACGCTGCATTTCAGGCGCGCTTCGCGACGACGAACGCCGCGCTCGCCGATGCCGCAGCAACGCTCGCGAGCCGCCTCGAGAGAGAGTGGCTGCCGCGCGCCAACGACACGGCGCACGTGCTCGGACGCGAGAAATTTCTGCGCTTCGTCGCGGCGCAAGAGGGGCGCGAGATCGCGCTCGCCGAGTTCGAGGCGATGGCCGACGCGGATCTGGCGCGCAACAAGGCAGCCTACGAGGCGCTCCTGCCGAGCGTGAAGGTGTCGCGCCCGGCGGCCGGCGAGCTCCTGCGCGAGGCGACGCGGCTCATGGAGGCGTCGCGCGCGTTCGTGCTCGACAAGAAGCTCGTCACGATCCCGTCCGAGGACCGCGCCGTCCTGGAAGAGTCCCCGCCGTACATGCGGTGGAACGCGGCGTTCTTGAGCATGCCCGGGCCCTTCGACACCGTGCGAACCGGCTACTACTACATCACGCTGCCCGACCCGAGCTGGCCAAAGGCCGAACAAGAAGCGTACATCTTTCCTTTCGGGACCCTGCTCGCGACGACCGTGCACGAGGTCTACCCAGGGCACTTCTTGCATGGGCTCTTCATGCGGCGCGCGCCGACGCGCATCCAGAAGCTCGGTGACAGCTACTCGTTCACCGAGGGCTGGGCGCACTACACCGAGCAGCTCATGATCGAGCAGGGCTTCGGCGCCGAGGATCCGCAGAGCCGCCTGGGGCAGCTCTCGGACGCGCTCTTGCGCAACTGCCGCTTCGTCGTGTCGATCGGCGTGCACGCCAAGGGCATGAGCCTCGAGGAGGCCGAGCGACGCTTCATGCAGGACTGCTTTCAGGACAGGGCGAGCGCGCGCCAGCAGGCCGTGCGGGCGACGTTCGATCCCGGCTATTTCGCCTACACGCTCGGAAAATTGCAGATCCTCGAGCTCCGGAGCGAGGCGCAGCGGAGGCTCGGCGACAGGTTCGAGCTGCGGGCGTTTCACGACGCGCTGCTCGGCTTTGGCGCGCCGCCGGTCGCGCTCATCCGCGAGCTCGTGCTCGAGCGGCTCGCGCCCTGAGTCCATCGCAGGGACGGGTAGTTCGATGCCCCCGAGCGACGCTGAGCCACGTCGGGTGCGCCTCAGTCGCGGCCGCAGTCGGGCGGGATCTCGGAGCCGGGCGCGAACGGATCGACGCCGTCGGCACAGAAATTTTCGTAGTTCATGCCGTAGTGCTCGACGACGAACGCATCGACTTCGGCCTCGTCGAAGCAGCGCGCACGCAGTGAGTAGCCCCAGGCCGCGGCAGCGAAGGGCACGTCGAGCTCGGGGTCCGGCGTGACGACGAAGCGAGCGCGGAGCGGCGCCGTGCATAGCGGATCTTGCGGGGCGCTGCCGGCGTAGCTCTCGAGCTGCGCCACGAGCTCGTCGCAGGCAAGCGCGTCGTCGTTGTCGAGCCGGTCGCAGTTGTACGCGAGCACGATGCCGCTGTGCTCGAGCGAGTGGAGGTACATGCCTCGCGGCACCGGCTGCTCGTAGGATTTCCACGCGGCCCAGATCGGATAGTGCGGACCGGAGGTCGGCGGGTTCGACACGTAGCGGAGGGGCGAGCACAGCTCGACGTGCTTCGCGGGCGCGTCGGGGACGTCGCACAGCACGGTGCCGCAGGTGCCCTCCGCGGGGGTACAGTCCGAGTCGGGGGCGGGCGTGCGGCGAGGATCGGGCGCGAAGTTGCTGCGTCCGCACCCGGCCGCGGCAGCAGCAGTGAGCGCGGCGAGGACGGGGAGCGCGCTCAGACGAGGAGCGGCGCGCATGGAGTCTCCGTGTAGCCAAGGTAGCCGCCCGAGTCGCTGCCGTAGCTCGTGACGAGCGCGGGCTCGGGCGCGACCGCGCGGAGCATCGCGAGGCCGATGTTCGAGAGGCTCTCCCCGTCGGTGGAGCGGTAGTGGCCGACGTCTTGGCGCAGGCGGCCGCCGGCTCCACCGGCCACGACGATCGGGAAATCGTTCTCGGAGTGCACCCAGCCCTCGGTCACGTCGCTGCCGGCGAGCACGCACGTCTGCTCGAGCAAGTCGCCGAGGCCATCGGGCGTCGCCGCGAGGAGCTCCAGCAGCACCGCGAAGCTCTGCATGCAGCGAATGACGCTCTCGTGGATGAAGGTCTGCTCGTAGGCGGCGTTGACGTGGCTGACGTTGTGGTGATCCGCGTGGCTGTAGTCGGCCGCGTCCGGAAACCCGGGGAACGCGGCCGGCGTCAGCTCGGGGAACTGCTGTCCGCCGCTCGGCGCGGTGAACATCACGCTCGCGACGCGCGTGAGGTCGCACGAGAACGCGATGGCGACGAGCTTGCTCATCACCGCGTGGATCTCGGCGAGCGGCTCGCTGCCGTCGGGGTTGTAGTCGAGCTTGCCGGGCTTCTTGACGACGTTGCAGCTCGGCGGAATGGCGAGGATTTGCTTCTGCACCTCGAAGACGCTCTCGGTGTAGTGCAGGAGGCGCAACTTGTCGGAGGCGCCGACCCGCGCTTCGAGGCGATGGAGATCGTCGAGCACGGTGTCGAGCGCGCGGAAGCGGAGCGTGCCATTGGGATCGTCGTTGCCGCTCGGGGGCATGTACGCGGCGAAGAGCTTGTCGTAGAGCTTCTGCGGGTCGTGCTCGGCGAAGAGCGGCTGGTCGGGGCCGCGGTGCGACATGGTCTCGAGCGTCGGGCCCTGGTTCTTGAGCTGGCGCTTGGTCACCCCGAGCTGGAGCGACTTGTAGAGCGTGTCTTCGGCCAAGAGATCGGCCGCGACCTGGTCGATGCTCTTGCCGCCGAACTTCGACGCGTACGGCGCGCCCATCGGATCGAGCTCCACGAACGGGTGCCCGCTGAAGAGCGCAGCCATGCCGTCGTGGTGGCCACGCCGACCCGCGATCTTGTTGTGAAAGCCCGTGAGCACCGAGATGCGCGACTTCACCTTGGCGAGCGGCGCGAGCTCTTTCGAGAGCTCGAAGTCCGGGCCCGTCTGCTTCGGTACCCAATGCTCGACGCGGCAGCCATTGCCCCACATCCAGGTGAGAAAGCGACGCGGCAGGGCTCGTCCGTCCGCGAGCGCGCTGCCGTGCGAGTCGAGCATCGCCTCGAGCACCGGGAGGCCGAGCGCGAGGGCCGTGCCGCCCAGCATGCCGCGCAGCAGCGTGCGGCGGGGCAGCGCGAGCTCGCGGGGAAGCTTGCGGCGGCTCAACGGAGCCTCCTGTCTGCGCTCACGGCGACACCTCGTCGGGGGGCGCGCCGTCGTGGACGCCGACGTGCCGGAAAAGATCGCTCGCGGCGAGCTCGCGCACGAGCGCGGGGTACGAGAGTCCCTTTTTCTGCCAGCTCCTGAAGACGGCGTCGATGGCGCGCATCTCGGCCTTCTCTTCGATGTGGCCGGTCGCGTGGCGAAACATCTGGCGCAAGAGGCAGTGCGGTAGCTCGGGCGACTCGGACAACACGGTGGCGAGCTCGGCCGAGTCGGCGAAGCTGCCGAGCCCCGCGATGTCTCCGCTCGCGTCGATCACGGCGCCGTTCTCGGTCTTGCGCCACCGGCCGATGGCGTCGAAATTCTCGAGGGCGAGCCCGATGGTGTCGGCGGTCTCATGGCACGCGCGGCAGACCGGATTGGCCTCGTGAACCGCGAGCCGATCGCGGAGCGTGGGCGCGGCGCTGCTCGGGGGCAGCTCGGTGACGACGTCCGGCGGCGGCGGCGGCATCGTGCGGCACAAGAAGCGCTCCATCACGAAGAGGCCTCGGTAGGTGGCCGAGGTCGACTGCGCGTGCGCCTGGCGCGCGAGGATCGACGCGTGCGTCAGGACGCCGCGGCGGCCCTGCTTCTTCGCGAGCGACGTCTCTTGCCAGGCCACGGGAGGCTCGGGGGCGCCGTACAGCGAAGCGAGCGAATCGTCGATGTAGGTGGTGTCTCGCGAGACGAGCTCGGTGAGAGGCGCCTCGGAGTCCCAGAGCACGTGATCGACGAGCGAGAGCGTCTCTTCGCGCATCGAGGCCGCAAGCTCGGGGGAAAACTCCGGAAAAAGCGCCGGATCTTTCGCGATCGACGTGAGGTCGTCGAGCACCAGGAGCTCGGTGAAGAAGCTGCGTGCGGCCGTGCGCGCCTCCGGATCGTGCAGGAGCTCGTCGGCCCACGCGCGTACCTCGGCGGGGCTCGCGAGCTCTCCCTTCTCGGCGGCGTCGAGCAGCTCCGCGCTCGGTGTGCGCTCGAGCACGAGGAACGACAGGCGCGACGCGAGCTCGTAGCCGGTGAGCGCGCGCACGCCGCTGCGACCCGGGGCGGGCTCGCCCAGCTCGACCTGAAAGAGGAAGCTAGGCGCCTGAAGCATGCTCGTGATGACGAGCTCGAGGCCAGACTCGAAAGTGCCGTGGACGAGTGCCGCCTCGAACGCGAGGTTCGTGTAGCGGTCGACCTCAACCGTCGCGAGCGGGCGGCGAAACGCGAGGCGGCCGAGGCGCGCCACGAAAGAACGGTAGCAGGCGGCGTCGCCGGCCTTCGATGGATCGCAGTCGACGAGCTCGGTGAGGCGCGTCGCGTCGCTCACTGCGGCTTTGGCGACGGCGCGCGCGGACGACTCGTAGCGCGCCACGAGCTCGGCGGTCATCGACAGCTGACTCGCGGCGATGCTGGCGAAGCCGTTGAGCTCGGAGTCTTCGGGCGGATCCGCGGCGTCGCGAGCCGCGTCGCCCAGCAGGTAGCCGACGCTGCGGGTGTATTGCCGGCCGAGCAAGCGTCGCAGCGGGGCCGCCGCCGGCGTCGAGAGCGTGACGAGGTCGGGGTCACCGGGCGCCGCGGGATCTTCCGCGCACGCCGCTACGCTCGCCATGCAGAGGGCGAGGCTGGCAGCAAGAAAGGTACGCAGCGGCGGCACGGCGAAGCCCGGCCAGGCTAGCACTCGACGCGACGGCGCGCCTACCGCTTCGGCGGCTTTGGTGCTTGCGGAGGCGCGTCCCGCGAGCTCGCGTCGAGCCGCGCCTCGAGCACGTTGCGCTCGATCCAGGCGCCGATGGGATCGCGCCCCGGCTTGCCCGCGAGGCGGCGCAGCGCGTCGTGGTACGCGGGCACGTACCGCGCCTTCGCCGGCATCGCGCGCCGCATCGCGCGCACGGCATGGATTGACGCGTGAAACGCGGCTCGCTCGCGAAGCCCGAACGGGAGGCCGAACTGCTCGCGCAGCGGCTCCGGCAAGAGCCCTGCCGTCATGCGCTCGAACCATCGCGCGAGCGGAGGCGGGGAGAGCGACGGCGGCGCGAGGAGGAAGCGGCCCATGTCGATGGCGGGCTGCGCCACGCGCAGCGTGTTCCACATGCGGCGGTTGTAGGCCGCAAAGTCGGTCCAGGTCTCGGGCATGACGCCGCCCGGGATCCCGAACAGGCGCGCGAAACGCCGAGACTCTTCGTAATATTGCTCTTTTTCCGCCCGCGTGAGCGGCCGCACGAGCAGCTCGAAGGCGACGACGGCGCTCTCGACCAGGGTCGCGTGCACCCAGAAGAGGGCGCTCGGATCGTTGGCGGCGTAGGCGCGGCCGGCTTCGAACGGTGGCGCGGTCTCGCCGAGCGGGCCCGTCACGCGCGCGTGGATCTCGTGGACGCGCCGGGCCGAAGCGATCGCGCCGTCGAGATCCCCGAAGGCCATGGCGAAGACGTGTTGGAACGTGCGCTGGAAGCGCCCGAGCAGATCGGTGCGGGCGCGCGAGCGGTGATCGACCGCGTACGCGACGAACGGGTGGGCGAGCTGCATGAGGGCCGCGCGGCCGCCGGCGAGGAACAGCACGAGCTCGCGGTTGACGAGCCAGCTGACGGAGCTCGGGCCGTAGAGCCCCGCGCGAGGATCGTGCACCTCGGCTCGCAGCCGCTCGATCGAGTCGTCGAGCTCCGCGCGCGTGACAGTCATCGCCGTGAGCGCGTCCCAGAGGCTGCTCGAGCAGCGCCGCTCGTGCGCGGCACGGTCATCGCACCTCGAGGACGTGCCCGAGCACCGAGGTGCGGTAATCGGTGACGATGCCGAGCAAGCGCCTCGCGCGCCCCTGCCACTCGCGCTCGCTCTCGCCGTCAGCGCGCCAGCGAGCCGCCTCGGCCCGGGCGCGCATGGCCCGCGCCGGCTGACTCATGTGCTCATCGTGGAAGATGCGGTCGAGCCAGACCTCGACGTTTTGCGTCGACGGGGCGGCGCGGCTCGCGACGTACATCACCGCGGGCAGCGCCACATCGCTCGGTGTCGAGAGCGCGAGCTCCCAGCGCAGCGGGCGGCGCTCGTAGTCCTTCATGAACGCGATGCGGACCCAGTTGCCGATCTCCGCGAGCTGAGGATCTTCGTTGCCGTTGAAGGTCGCCAGCACCGCCTCGGGCTTGCCGTTCAAGAGCGACGTCGCCGCCCACATCCAGGCGGCCGCGAGTTTGTCGTCGTCGAGCACGGCGGTGTCGAAGCTCGTGTCGTGGGAGTTTTCGGCGTCGCGCGTGGCGTCCAGGGCTCGCAGGTAGGCCTTCTCGCCGGCGGCCTGCGCCGTCTCCCATCGGCCGAGGTGCACGAGCGCGAGGGCCTGGTTGAGGAAGATGCGTGTCAGCGCGAGCGCGTGATAGTCCTTCTCGCGCGACACCGCGTCGTCGAGTAGCTCGAGCGCTCGCTCGGCGTTGCCGACCGCCAAGAGGAGCGGGGCCGCGAGGTATTTGCGGCGCGATGGCGTGAGCTCGACCGCGCGGTTCGCCGCCTTGACGGCCTCGTCGCGGTGCCCGAGCCGCGCGTGCTCGGAGGCGGCGTCGAACCAGAGCGTGCGCGCTGCCTCGCGGAGGACATCGGCCGGGTGCTTGAGGGCCTCGGCCGCGGGGCACTCCTCGCCGCTGCAGTCGAGCGGGGTCGTCACCTCGGCGGCGAGTCGGGCGACGTACTCGGCCGCTTCTTCGGAGGCCGCGGTGTTCACGAACACGACGTTGACCGGTGCCTCGATGTCGAACAGCACCCACGGCGTGCGGACGAGCGTCGGATCGAGCCCGGCGCCCGAACAAAATTTAGGCACGAGCAAGCGCAACGCCTCGAGCGCCGTCGGCTTGGTCTCGTTCAGCACGTACGGTGCGATACGCAGGCGGCTCAGCCCACCGATCTTGAGCTTCGCGTCGTCGAGCCTGGTGCTCGCGCGCTTGAGGCCCTCTTCGGTGCCGAGGTTTGCCTCGAGAGCCGTCAGCGCGGGGACGTAGCGTGGCATCGGCCGCATGACCGCGAGCGTCTCACCGCCGCGACCGCACGCGACGAGCGCGAGGCGTGCGGCTCCGAGGCTCTCCATGTTGCGCGCGACGTTCAGGTACATCGCCTCGGCGGCGCGCAGCGCCTCGACGCCGCGATCCGCGTCGCCCTCGAGGCAGAGCAGCGCGCCGCGGCGAAGGTTCACGCTGAACGAGTCGGCGGGCTGCACGTCTTTCGCGAGCACTTTTGCGCGATCCACGTCGCCGAGCGCGAGGGCCGCGTTGAACGCCAGCGTGCGCGTCTCGGTGTCGGTCTCCGTGAGGGTCGCGAGCTCGCCGAACGCGCCGCGCAGCGACGGGAGCACCTTGTGTCCGATCGGCAGCGGCCCGCGGTAGCCGACCTCGACGAGCTCGCCGGCGGCGACGCGGCGCGCGGCAGCGTCGGGGTGAATCGCCGTAGCTTGCGCGTAGCGAAGGCGCGCGGCCTTCAGCTTCGTGCTCGCGTCGAGCCGGACGGTCTCGTCGGCGAGCCACGGCGTGCGGCGCGGGAGCGCGAGCGTCGTAGCGTCGGGGACACAGCTCCTCGCGTCCCCCTCGGTGGTCCTCTCGAGCTCGGCGAAGCACGCCGCTGCGTGTGAGGTGGCGCGCTTGAGGAGCGCGAAGGGAACGAGCGCCGTCGCGACGATCGCCGTAGCGAGGGCGCCGAGCACGAGCGGGCGCTTCGAGGATTTCGCGACCGGCGCGGCCGGGCGGGCGACTGCGCCGGAGCGCGTGCCGGGCTGCTGGGTAGCGGGGCGCTTCGGGCCTGCGGGCTCGGGCCGCGGAGGTGTCGGCGCCGAGCCCGTGCGCTCGCTCGGCCGCATCGGTCCCCGCGTCTTCGGTTTGTCCGTGACCGCGCTCGCGAAATCGTCCCAGCCCTCGGAGGATGGCGCGCTCGAGCGACTGGACTCGGGCTTCGGCGGCGAGGTGCTCGCGTTGGCGTCGTCGCCGAAGTCGTCATCGAGCCGTGGCTCGGTCGGCGCCTCGGGTGCCTGCTTCGCGCTCGAGCTTGCCGGGGCGTCGAAATCATCGAAGTCGTCGGCCGTGGCGCCAGGCCCGAGCCGCATCTGCGCGGTGCGCCCGCTGCGGACCGGGACCGAGGAGCTCATCAGCTCGCGCAAGGCCGCCGCCTGATCCGCGGAGTCGGAGCCCGCGCTCGTCGAGCGGGATTGCGGCTCGGGCCTGGCGCCCGGCTCGCTGCGCTCGGGCGCCGCGCTGGAGCGCGCGAGATCGAGCTGGCTGTAGTCGACGTCGGCTTGGCTGGCTGGCGGAAAGCTCGAGCCAGCGCTGCCGGCGTTCAGGTGCTGCTGCGCGTCGTCCTGGTCGATCGGCGGAAAGTTCGAGATGCTGAGGTCGCCGTCGCCCGGGAGCTCGCTCGGGTAACTGGAAGCGAGCGTCGACTCGTTCTCGATCGGGTACTCGCTCCCCGTCGCGATTGGCGTGTGCTGCGGCGAGGTCGCGGTCAGCGCCGAGACGTTCAGGCTGAGGCGTCCGGTATCGGCCAAGCTCGGCCTGTCGCCATCGACGAGATCGAGCAGTCCGCCAGCGAGGCTGAGGCGCTCCTGCGGCGCGTCGCTCGGCGCGGCTCCGGCGACTTTTGCGCCGTCCTGCGCCGCGCCCGACGGCGGTGGCTGTGGAGCGTCCGGGTCGTGATCGAACTGGCTCGCGCCACGACTCGGATCGACGGGACGGTACGCGGGCACCGGCTCGGGCGCACGGCGGCCAGGGGCCATCGGGCCAGCGTCGCTCGAGCCAGCGTCGAGCGATTCAGGGTCGAGCGGTTCAGCGTCGCTCGAGCCGGCGTCGAGCGATTCAGGGTCGAGCGGCTCGGCGTCGAGCGATTCAGGGTCGAGCGGCTCAGCGTCGAGCGATTCAGGGTCGAGCGGCTCGGCGTCGAGCGATTCAGGGTCGGCCCCGACATCGCCTGCCGGGAGCATCGGCCCGGGGTCGATCGCCCTCGATGCCGGGAGCGCGAGCGGGTCCGCCTCCGCCTCGACGGGCTCGGCGCCCCCATCGAACGAATCCGCGAGCTCGATCATCTCCGCGACCGAGAGGGCCGCGCTGGGCATCGCGCCGGGCACCGCGCCGGGCGCCGCGCCGGGCGCCTCCGCATCGCTCATCGGTGCGTCGTCGAACTTCGCGTCCAGGGCTTCGTCGGCGTCGCAGTCCGCCGGCGGCTCGGAGCGGCTCGGCATCGTGAGAGTGGCCGAGCGCTCACCCTCTCGGGGAGGCTCGCGGAGCGACCCGACGGACGACGCGCGCGGCGGCGAGCTCACGAGCAGGGAGCTGGCGAGCGACGCCGTCAGCTCGACGGAAATCGGCGCGGCCAGGTCGCGCTCCGAGTCCGGAAGCACCGCGCCCTCGGGGAGTATGCTGGGCGAGATCTCGATCGTCGAGTCCCGCTGCTCGGGCTCGGCACGGCCCTCGGCGCGCTCGTCGAGCTCCGCGTGCCCCACGCTCTCGGGGACGAGAGCGCTCTCCGGGAGCATGCTCGTCGTGAGCTGTATCGTCGAGTCGGGCGCACGCGCCGCCGCCGGGGCGATCGGCGTGCGAGCGCTGGCGGCCGGAGCCGGGGCGGGGCGCAGGAGCCGCCGCGGGAGGCGCTCCTCGGCGGGCTCGAGCGAGTGGTGCTTGCGGCGCGGCGGCGGCAGCTTTTCTTCGTTACCGGAGCGCAGCTCGAGGCGTCGTCGTGCCGCGACCATCGCCGCGGCGAGCTCTGCCGGCCCATCCAAGACGCGGCTTGCCGTGGAACGCGCGCCAAGCGGAGCTTGCTCGCCCTCATCACGTCGAGCGGCGACGGCTTGGGTCACGGCGACGGGTTCACGTGGCGGATCAAGAGCGGCTTCACGCGCGGGTTCACGTGCGGCCACCACCTCGGGCCGGGCCTGCATCGCGGCCAGCGACGCCATTCGCGCGCGCTTCGGGGGGAGCGCATCGTCGATCGACGGCGCCTGCGTGCGTGCGCGAGGCCGGATCGCGGGCGGCACCGCGGGCGGAGTCTGCGCCACGGGAGCCACGGGAGGGGCCGGCACCGCCGGCGCCCTCTGCTCCGTGGCGACATGACGCGGCGCACCCGGAAACAGCGAACGTCGCGAGCTCGGCTTCCCGCCCGGGTTGAAATGCTCGTCCTCGTGCGTCGGCGCCGGGCCCTCGGCGACCCGGTCGGCGGCTGCGAGCGGCCCCGAGGTGCTGCCCGCGCCGACGGCGCCGGCTGCTTCGACCGGTGCTGCTTCGACCGGTGCTGCTTCGACCGGGGCTGCTTCGACCGCGGATGCTTCGTCGCCGGTTGCTTCGAGACCGGTGGCTTCGAGCGCGACTGCCTCGAATTGAGCCTCTTCGCCCGGCGTCGTCGCCGCCGCGCTGCGCTTCGAGCCGCTCGTGCTCTTGCGCGCACGGGGCGCGGCTGCCTTGCCACGGCTCGGTGCACGCGTGCCCGTGCCGCCTGGATTCTTTCGCGTCTCGCGCTTGCTCACGCCATGCGCCTCGGAGTCATTGCGCGTATGCGCCGCCGAAGCCTAGTCCGCTGAGTCCAAAATACCCTGACAAATTCGCTCGCCCCCGCTTGGGGCGAGGGCGAACGAATTCGTCGCCTTGCGCCGCAGGGTGACTTGCGGACGCCGTGTTCTCTAGGTGGCGGATCTTTGATTCGCCACACAAGTGCGTGGAATCCCCGGAATCGAGGACCAAAAGGGCGGCTCCGCGCCATCGCTCGCCGAGCGGCGCATGGATCGTTGCCAATGGCGCTGTGCGCTGCGGTATACTCGGCGCGACGACGCTTGCGCCGCTCGTGTTCGCGCTCGCGACGCGCGGGACTGCGTGGCGCTCGCAAAGGAGCCTTCGATGAATCGCTTGTCCGCCGCTGCCACCACTTCCGCCTTGCCCTGGCTCGCGGCCAGCGGCCTCGTCGCCGCAGGATTCGCCTACGCATGCGAGGTGCAGATCGACACGAACTCGCCGACGTCGTCCACCGGGCTCATCGTCACGACCTCCAGCGCGGGCGGCGCGGGCGGTCAAGGCGGCACGACGGCGGTGTCGCAGGGCGGCGCGGGGGGCGACGGCATCAACCTGACGAGCGGCGTCGGCGGCAACGGCACCGGCGGCTCGTGCGCGGACGCGGTCGTCGAGGCGCAGATCAAGATCAAGCCGGCCGACATCATCTTCATCATCGACAACTCCGGCTCGATGTCCGAGGAGATCGCCGCGGTCGAGGCGAACATCAGCACGAACTTCGCCCAGATCATCGGCAACAGCGGCGTCGACTACCGCGTCATCATGGTGACCGACCACGGCCCCGCCTCGCTCGACGTGTGCATCGAGCAGCCGCTCAGCACCATCCCCCTCGGCGGCTGCGCGGCCATCGGCACGAACCCCCCCGGCGAGAATCCCGGCA
Source organism: Myxococcales bacterium (assembly GCA_005800325.1). Classification (GTDB taxonomy): domain Bacteria; phylum Myxococcota_A; class Polyangia; order Polyangiales; family Polyangiaceae; genus SYFR01. The sequence goes on from SYFR01000124.1 coordinate 12,683, forward strand.
AGTTCTATCACTACGACCTCAACGTGCAGAGCTGGGACTCGACCTGCCTCGCGTTCGACGCGCTCTTCGGCGAGAGCAAGCTGAAGCAGCCCGAGAACACCCTGAATCCCGAGGGCTGGTCGAAGTGGCTGCGCCCCGAGGCGGTGAAGGTCTTCGTCGAGATCAGCGACGACCGCGTGAACTGCAACTGGACCGGCGCCGGCAAGTCCTGGGTGTTCAACGACAACAACGACTACCTCACCGCCAAGCAGACCGCGCTCGACCTCGACGCGGCGCTCCTCGCCTTCGCGCCTCAGCATTTCGGCTCCAAGGCCGCGCGCAACTACATCTGGTACAGCATCGTCGGGCTTCAGTCGAAGAACCTCGCGAAGGCGTCCGACACGCTCGTGCCCATCGACGCCGCCGCCAACCCGCTCGATCCGTTCGGACCGTTCGAGCCCGTCACGAACGACAAGTGCACGCCCGGCGCGGTGAACTCGGGCCTCGGCTACCAGTGGCTCAGCAAGGGCACCGGGGGGCTGCGCTTCCCGCTCTGTAATCCGGCGGGCTATGGCGCCGTGTTCAACGACATCGCCGCGGGCGTCGTCGAGGGCGCGACGGTCCCGTGCGAGATGGCCATCCCGCAGCCGAAGGACCCGAACACGGAGCTCGATCTCAAGACGCTGAGCGTCCTCTACACGCCCGGCGACATGTCGGCTCCGAAGGAGCTCGAGCTGGTCGAGAGCGAAGGCGCGTGCGGGCTCGGCGACGACAAGTTTTACATCGACGAAGCCAACCAGCTCATCAAGCTCTGCCCCAAGGCGTGCGCGCTCGTCAAGGCCGACGACAAGGCGACGGTGCAGGTCAAGGTCGAGTGCGGCGGCGACGCGTTCTGAACGACGGCTCCCCTCGCGCCGATGCGCCAGGCGATCGCGCCGCGGCGCCGAGCCATCGCGGGCGTCGTCGTTTCCGTGGACTCGGTGCGCTCGCCATCGTCGCGCTCGTGGCGGGCGTCGTCGCCGCCGGCTGCGACCGCGCTGTCGTCGGGGGGGAGACGCTCCCCGACGACGAGTCGGGCGCGACGGCGGGCGTCGGCGGCGAGGCGTCGTGGAGCGTGCCGGCGGGCTCCGGAGGCTGCGACACGATCGTCTACGAGCCGCCGGTGTCGGCCGGCCAGCACGTGGCCGAGTGCGTGACCCTCGACCACCTGACGAATCCGCCGACGAGCGGCAAGCACTACCCGCGCTGGGCGGACTATCGCAGCTACGACGCGCCCGTGCCTCGGGGCTACCTGCTCCACGCGCTCGAGCACGGCGGCGTGCTCTTCGCCTACAACTGCGCGCTCCTCGACGCGGCATCGTGCGACGCGCTGCGGATCGCGATCGAGGATTTTCAGGTGGCGTTCGCCGCCGATCCGGCTTGCGAGGCGCCGATCGAACACCGACTGCTCGCGGCGCCCGATCCCGAGCTCGACGCTCCGTTCGCGGCTGCGGCGTGGGGGCAAATGCTGAAGGCCCGCTGCTTCGACGACGCGCGCGTCGGCGCCTTCGCGAAGAAGCACTACGGCACGGGGCCTGAAGACAGCTGCGCGCCGGGGTTCGACCCGACCGACCCCGAGCAGAACGTCCCCGCAGATTGCGGCAAATGACGACGCTCGCGCTCAACCTGATCGTCCGCGACGAAGAGGCGATGCTCCCCGCGTGCCTCGCCTCGGTCGCGGGCGTCGTGGACGAGCTCGTGGTGGTGGATACGGGCAGCCGCGACGCCACGGTGGCGCTCGCGCGCGCGGCCGGCGCCAAGGTCGTCGAGGTCGCGTGGGAAGACGACTTCTCGGCGCCGCGCAATTGCGCGATCGAGGCGACCGAGTCCGACTGGGTGCTCGTGCTCGACGCCGACGAGCGGCTCACGCCCGCCGCGGGTCGTGCGCTGCGCGAGGCGATCGACGCGGACGATTTCGACTGCGGTTTCGTCGTGCTGCACACGGCGAGCAAGCTCGATGCCGAGCTCGATGACGTCGTGCGCGGGCAGGACCGGCTCGGCGAAGGCGCGTTTCTCCCGCGCGTGATGCGCCACACGCCCGACCTGCGCTTCACCGGCATCATCCACGAAAACGTCGGCTCGTGGCTGGCGGCGGGAGGGAGGCGGCCGCGCATGCTCGAGGGCGTCGACGTCGTGCATCTCGGCGGCGTCCCGGACGTGAGAGCCCAGCGTGACAAGCGCGCCCGCAACGTGCGTCTGCTCGAGCGCGCCTGCGAGCTGTCGCCCGACGACGTGGCGCCGTTCGGCTACCTCGCGCACGAGCTGCTCGAGGCCGGCGACCGGACCCGGGCAGGCGAGGTCGCCGACCGCGGCTGGCAGCTCGTCCTCCGCGGCACGAGCGCGATGGATTTATCCATCGTGCGGCTCGCCTCTGCGTACGCGTGGCTGCGCGTGCAGAGCGCGGAGGCAAGAGAGGCGGTCGAGGCGTTGGATCGCGTCCTCGCCGCCGTCGACAATCAGCCGGATCTGCACTTCATTCGCGGCTGCGCGTTCGAGCAGCTCGGCGTCGTGGCAGGCACGCGGGAAGAACGCGAGGCACGGTTCCATGAAGCGATCGCGAGCTACGAACGCGCACGATCGCTCGACCACCGCGCCGTCTTGCAGAAGTTCATCGGCGGCTGCACCGGCTGGGCGGCGCTCATTCGCATCGGCTCGGTGCTGCTCGCGCTCGGCCATCCAGAGGAGGCGCTCGGTGCCTTCGAAGCGGCGCTCGCGCAGCGCTCCGAGAGTCGCGAGGCCGCCCTCGGCCGGGTCGAGGCGCTGCTCGGTGCGGGCGAGCTCGCCGTCGCCGCCCGAGCGGTGCGACCGTTGCTCGACGAGCGGCCCGATGGCTACACGCTCGCCGCGCTGCTCGCGGAAGCCGCCGGCAGGCTCCCCGAGCTGACGTCGCTCGTGAGCGCCGCGAGAGAGCGCCTCTCGGTCGGGTTCGTCTCGCCGCACCGCCGCGAGCGGTATTTCGACGCGCTCGCCGCGCTGAGCCTCTACTGCGGCACGCCGGGGCAAGTGCCCGGGCCGCTGGGTCAGCTCGCACTGTTGGCTGCCGGCACGTTCGAGGCGGCGCCGCTCGCGCTCGCGCGTCCGCTCGATGGCGCGATGGCGCGGCGCATCGTGCGACATCTCCTCGTCGCCGGAAATACGACGCTCGTCGAGCCGCTCGCGGATCCGCGCGCCGAAGCGCTCCTGCCGGGGATCGCGGCGATCGTCGACAGCGTCGTCGGCGAGCTCGAGCGCCGCTGAGCCACGCGCGGCCCGAACGATGGCGGGCGCACAAGGTGAACGCAGCCCGAGCCGCGAGCCGCCGAGGCCCGCCGCAGTCGACGCCCGCGCTCAGTCCGGCGTCGGCGCCTCGCAGCCGATCACGATGTCGACGTCCGTCACCGTGCCGCTCTTCAGCTGGTCGCACTGCTCGCCGTAGAACGTGAGGGTCGCGGTCTGCGCGTCGTAGTCCCAGCCGGACATGTGCGTCGGATCTTGCGGCACGCCTGGCGTCACGTTGTCGAAAAACACGAAAATATCGGCGTTTCCCTCGGGCGGCGTGTCGAGCACGTAGCTGCAGCCGATGGTCTTCTTGGCGATGGTGTCGAGCGCCGCGGCGAGCGAGGCCGCGTCTTGCACGTCGTAGAAGGGCTTCAGCGCGTCGCCGGTCGGGACGCCGCCCGCGAGCGCGAACGCGCCGAGAGCCTTGGCGTCGATCGCCGCGCCGAACCCGAGCACGAAGGTCGCGACCTTGGCCGCGAGCATGCCCGCGATGGTCTTCTCCGTGCCCGCGTCGCCGCCTCCCGCGCTGCAGCCCGCCTGGCCGCCGTCGGAGATGAGCACGGCGTAGTTGTCGCGCGTCGCGTCTACCAGCTCGGGCGCCGCCGCCGCCTGCGTCATCGCCGTGTCGATGTTCGTCACGCAGGGTCCGGATGGATACAGCGGGTCGCTTGCGCCGAGCGCCTTCGTCAAGAGCTCCTGAATCGCCGTCTCGTTGTCCTCGCCGACGGGGATCGGGATCTTGTCCTGCGTGCAGTCGGGCGTGACCGTGTCGGGAAACAGCGTGAGCCCGAAGCGGATCTTCCCGTCGAAGTCGGTCGTCAGCTTGACGAGCGCGTCGACCGCGAGCTGCCACTTCGCGACGTTGCCGACCATCGCTGTCATCGAGCAGGAGCGATCGAGCACGAGCAAGACGTTCGGTGCGATCGGTGCGATCGCGAGCTCGGTCTGCGCGCAGCCGCCGCCGGGCTCGCACGCCGTCGAGCCGAGGTTGCAAGCGAGGCCCTCGCCGCAGTCCGCGTCGTCTGCGCAGGTGCCGTCCGGGATGCACGTCCCGGCCGCGCTGCAAAACGTTCCCGCGTCGCACGCCGATTTGCAGCCGCCGAACTGCTCGCCGCCCGCCCCCGTGCCGCCGCCCACCGCCGAAGTCGATTGGCCCGCGCTCGCGCCGCCCGCTCCGGGAAGATCGGGGACGTCGCCGCCGCACCCCTCGAGCGACGTGGCGAGGGTGGACAGGAGCGAAGCCGCGAGCGCGATCGCGGCGCTGGCGCCAAGGAACGAAGGACGCATGACCGGAGTCTACGATCGACCGCTCGCGGGGCGCAGGATTTCGCGGCCGCTGGTGTCGTAGCCCGGCCGCGCGCAGGCGCCGGCGGAGCGGTCGCGATCACGGGCGCGGCTCGCCGCCGAGCGCACGCGTCAGCGCACGAGCTGCCACTTCACCTCGGGGGTCACCTCGAGGTGGAGGTGATCGTGGTGCGCGGCGTCGTAGTTCGGCGTGAGGATCGACGTGAACGTGTGCGCCGCCGCCGCCGTGCAGACGAGCTTTCGAAGCGTCGCGGCGCGTGCGCTCGGCGCGACGGGTGGCGCGGCGTTCGGGCCGCAGGTGACGTCGCCGACGCGGCCCGCGAAGTCCGCCTTCACCGAGAGCCAATCGCCCGACTCGCGCAGCTTGAGCGCCTTGACGTCGAGGGCGAGGGCGCCGGGGTGGCGCGTCGCGAGCTTGTCGTCGGGCCAGCGCTTTCCGGGCGGGCGCCACGCCGAGAAGATGATCGCCTCTGCGATCCCATGCTCGGCGAGCACCGCGCCGAAGTCGTGGAGCGCGAGCACGAGCCGGCAGTCGAACACCTCCCACGGGCTCGTCGCGCGTTCGCTCTCGGGGAGCTCGGTGCGGTAGCGCACGCCGCCCACGCCCTCGGGGAGCCGCACGGGGGCGAGCACGCCCTTGGCGACGTCGACGGCCACGTAACGGATCGCGCGGCGGTCGAGCTCGGCGACGCACGCCTCCTTCGACAGGCTCGCGTAGCGATAAGACGGAGCGCTCGCGTAGCTCGGCGAGAACGTGACGAGGCTCTTCTTGTGGCGCGCGGCGTGGCGAGCGGTGTTGCGCGCGGCGTCATGCGCGTGGTTGCGCGACGGAGCGCGGTGCGGTCGTGCCTCGGACGAGCCGGCGACCGACAGCGCCGCCAGAACGACGACGACGCGAGCGAGCGCGGGCGCGAGCTTGGCCACGCGCGGAGGGTAGAAGGAGGGCGCTCGCTTGGGCAAGCTGCAAGCAAGCGCGTGTCGCGAGCCGATGATTCGCAGCGCGTTTGACCCGGGGCGGGCCGATATCTCACAATAGGCCGAGTCCCTCGAGTTCTTGGCCGCATGACGACCGCTACCGGGCTTCCGTATCGCACGCGCAAGGCGTTGTTCGCGCTCGTGACCGAGTACATCGCCTCGGGCGAAGCCGTCGGCAGCCGCACGCTGGCGCGCAAGTACATGCGGGATCTCAGTCCCGCGACGATCCGCAACATGCTCTCCGATCTCGAGGAGGCGGGCTATTTGCACCAGCCGCACACCTCGGCCGGGCGCCTCCCCACCGAGCGCGGCCTGCGCGCCTTCGTCGAGACCTTGACCGAGGTCGAGGAGATCCCGGTCGCGCAGGCGACGGACATGTCCGCCCGCATCACCGCGATCGTCGCGAGCAGCCTGCGCGGGGAGGGGACGCTACGACGCACCGGCGCACTCTTGAGCGAGCTCACGGGCGCGGCGGCCGTCGTCACGACGTCACCCGCCGACGCGCGCACGCTGTCGCAGCTCCGCTTCATCGTGACGCGCGCCGATCAGCTGCTCGCCGTGCTCGTGTTCGCCAACGGCTCGGTCGAAAACCGCTTCATCGCGGTCGATGGCCCGGTCGGTGAGCGCGAGCTCGAGCGCGTGCACAACCTGCTTGCCGACGTCGTGGACGGGCGCACGCTCACTTCGCTGCGGGACCTATTTCGGCTCCGCGTCAACGACGAGCGGGTGCGGGTCGATGCTGTCCGGCGCCGCGCCTTCGAGCTTGGCAGTCGCGCCGTCGCGGGCGTGAGCGACACGGCACGCACCGAGGTCGTCATCGAGGGCACCCCGCGCCTGTTCGAGCTGCCCGAGTACGACGACGTCGCGCGCCTCCGCCAGCTGGTGCGGGCGCTCGAAGAACGCGAGCACCTGGTGACGCTGCTCGAGCGAACGGTCGCGGCGGGCGCGGTCAGCGTCTACATCGGCAACGAGTCGAGCGACACGGCCGAGCTCGGCGCCGCCAACTTGAGCCTCGTGGTCGCGCCATACGGCGATGGTGACGCGGCCAGCGGAACCGTGGGCGTGCTCGGCCCGACGCGCATGAACTACGCGCGCATGATGACCCTCGTCGATGCCACCGCGACGGCGCTCTCCGCCGCGATCAAGAAGGCGCGGTAGCGTGCGGCGGAGGACGCTCTCTCAGTTCATCGAACGGGCGCCGATCATCGAGCGGGCTCTCTTCAACGAAGCGCGGGTGCGCTCGGGTGTCGCGCGGGTTGACACCCCAGCGGTCGGGCTCGATGATTCGCGCCGTCCGCGCTATGGCTGCGGGCGCCGCTTGCGGCCCTGAAGGAGCTCTGCCCTTGACCACGATCCTCGCCGTCGATGACAGCGTCACGATGCGCAAATGCCTCGAGATCGCGTTTGCCGGAACCGAGCTCACGCTGATCACCTGCGATACGGCGACCGCGCTCCTCGAGAAGCTCAAGGCGACGCAGCCGGCGCTCGTGATCGTGGACATCTCGCTGAAAGAGCACGACGGCTACGAGCTCTGCACCACGCTGAAGCTCGGCGCGCCGACCTTGCCGGTGTTGCTCTTGAGCTCGAAGCACGTGCCGTTCGATCCGGCGCGCGGGGTAGAGGCCGATGCCCACGTCGAGAAGCCCTTCGACACGCAGGTGCTGTTCGACAAGTGCAAGGAGCTCAGCTCGCGACCGCAGACGGCGCCGGCGGTGTTGCGGCCCGCGGCGCAGCCGACCCTGCGTGGCCTCACGCCGCCGCACGGCATCGAGGCGCGCTCCGTCCCCGAGGCGCGCTCCGTCCCCGAGGCGCGCTCCGTCCCCGAGGCGCGC
>SYFR01000001.1 GCA_005800325.1 Myxococcales bacterium
GCCCGGTGCACAAGATGCCGCTGCTCGAGGTCATCCGCACCGAACGAACGAGTGACGAGGTCGTCGCTACCGCCGTCGCGGTCGGCAAGCGCCAGGGAAAGACCGTCATCGTCGTGAACGATGGCGTCGGCTTTTACACGAGCCGCGTCCTCGGCCCGTACATGAACGAGGCGAGCTTCCTCTTGACCGAGGGCGTCGCCATCGAGGACATCGATCAGGCGATGACCGGCTTCGGCTGGCCAGTTGGCCCGCTGATGCTCGCCGACGAGGTTGGCCTCGACGTCGCGGCCCACGTCGGGCCGATCATGGTCGCGGCTTTCGGCGACCGCATGGCTCCACCGGCGACGGTCGGTCGACTCGTCGAGGAGGGGCGCAAGGGTCGCAAGAACGAGCGAGGTTTCTACCTCTACGGCGACGCCGCGAAGAAGAAAGGCAAGGGCAAGCAGGTCGACGAGACCGTGTACGCCGCGCTCGGGCTCTCGACCCCGAAGAAGGGCAAGAGCCCGGTGTCGCTCGACGAGATCCGCGAGCGCTGCAACTTGCAGTTCCTGAACGAGGCGCTCCACTGCTACGGCGAGGGGATCCTTCGCTCCGCGCGCGACGGCGACATCGGCGCGATCTTCGGCCTCGGATTTCCGCCGTTCCTGGGCGGACCGTTTCACTACGTCGATACGCTCGGGGCGAAGCACGTGCTCGATCGGATGCGCCGCTACGAGCAGAGGTTCGGGATTCGCTTTGCGCCCGCAAAGGCGCTCGTCGAGGCTGCGAAGAGCGGCCGGCCGTTCTTCGACTGATCCCGTCGCGAGTGAGTCAGCGCTCGCGGGTGAGGAGCTTGCGCAAGATCTCGAGCGGGTCGAAGCCGCGCATCGTGTCGGCACCGCGCGTCCCGAGCGCCACGTCGCGGACGAGCGCGAACGCGGGATCGAGCACGCCCATCGTGTCGATGCGCGTCACGACGCTGCGCAGCGCCTGAAACGCCGCGCGCCCCGCGTCGAGGCCGAGCGGAACCGCCATCGCCGGCGGCACCGGGTGGAGCACGAGATCGCGCACCGCGACCGCCAGCGCCCACGCGCCCGGCGCGGGATCGACCTCGAGCGCCCGGAACGTATGCCACTCGGCGTAGCACCCGAGCGAGAGCGGTCCGGCGAGGTGAGCGACCGCTCGCGCGAGATGCCGATGATCCCGCCGAAAGTCGCCCGACAAGAGCCCGAGCTCGCCGCGCACCGCCTCGGGCCCGAGCACGAGATCGAAGCCACGTGCGCCGCGCCGGAGCGCGAGGCTGGTCCACAGCTCATCGCCTTCGAACAGCCCGAGCAACATCGTGTTGCCGACCGGGCACACCGTGTCGAGGGTGCGCTCGACCATCGCCACCGTGGGGAGCGGGACGTCCCTCAGGCGGTCCGGCCACACCTCGATGGTCCCGCGCGTGAGCTCATCGCGTACGAGGGCGATCAGCGTGAGCGACTGCGCGAGCAGGTCGTGTCGCTCCTCGAGGCGCGCGCCGAGCTGCTCGAACACATGCTCGAGCGCGCCGCTCTCGAGCTTGATCGCCCAGCTTGCGTCGTGCCGTCGTGCGAGCTCCGCCGCGGAGAGCGGCCAGTCGCGAGCCGCATCGTCGAGTCGCAGCCGCCCCGCGCGCGAGTGCACGAGTTTACGCAGCTTGCCGCGCGCGTGCACCGCGAATACGCCGCCCGCGCCGCGCTCGGGCTCGCGTGACGTGCGCGCCTTGCGTTCGGGCGTGAACAGCTCGACGACGCGCTGCCAATCGCGGCCGGTGAATCCTTGGAAGCGCACGTCGGGCGCGAGCACGATGGCACCCTATCCGAACGATCGAGCCAGCTCAACGTGCCGTCAGCTCGGGACCGCGCTTGGGCCTGGGCCCCACCACAAGAGCTCGTGACGGACTTGGCGACCGAGGACGCGGAGGGCGATCGCGAGCGTGTCGCCCGAGACGCTCACCTCGTGGTCCGTGAGCGCGTCCGCCGGAAAATACGCCGCGCCCGCGAAGCCGCTGGCGTCGAGCCAGAAGAGATGCGCCCCTGTCGAGGCCGGCCCGTGCATCAGGAGCATGCGCCCGCCGCCGAGGAGCAGGAAGTCGAGCCACTGAAAGTCGAGCTCGGCGAAGCGCTCGGGCGACGGGAAGCTCGCGCCCACGTCGCGAAGCTCGGGCAGGTGCGCCTTGAGATGGCGGTGCAGGCTGTCGTAGCGCACCTTCGTGAGGCGCGGGATCTTCCGATCGCGCGCGATGAGGGGCAGCTCTTCCGGGCGGGCTGTCGGGATCTCGACGTGCAAGCGGTAGCGGGAGCCGAGCCGCGCGTCGTCCACCTCTTCGTCGGAGAGCGCCTTCAGCCACCATTGAAACAGCGCAAGCTTGCCCGTGCCTGCGCGCGACGCGAGCTCGACGAGTGACTCCCAGAGTGGGCTCCGCACCTGCCAGCGGCCGCCGTGGTTCTTCACGATGCACGCGCCGACGTACACCGCGCCGTGCGTCACGACCTCGACGAGGGGCGGCACCTCGCCCACGGCTGCTACCGGAGCGATGAGCGCATCACGCCGCGCGCGCGTGAGCGCCGCACCGAGGCGATGCACCGACGCGTCGCTGAAGTCGAGCGCGAGCTCGGGCGCGTCAAGGCGCGCGGGCGCGAGCGCCGCAAACGCTTCCGCGATGGCGTCGAGCTGCGCGAGGATGCGCGGGTTACCCGCGGGGTTCGCGTCGGTCGTGCGGGCGCGCGCGAGCTCGCCGTCGGGACCGTGAGGGTAGAGCGGTAAGAAGAAACGCTGGAAGAGGCGCTCTGCGGTCCACATCGCGCGGGGGGTTTATCATCCGCGCATCGAGCAGGCTGCCGAAAACATCGCGGTGACCGGCTGCGCGGAGCTCACGGCCTCGTGCGGCATTCCCTTCGTGTCGCTCAGTTGCACGCCTGCCAGCAATGCACCTTCGTGCACGTCTCGAACGAGATCTTCTTCCCGTTCGCGTACGTGTTGCACTTCTTATCGCATTGGTAGCCGGGATTGCCGTCGAGCGTGCACCCGAGCCAGCAGGCGCAGCCCATGTCGGTGACGCAGGCGGTGAGGTCCTGGCAGCACCCCTCTTTCGCGCACTTCGCGCAGAGCGAATCGGCATCCTTCGGAGTGCACAACGCGCCGCCCGATCCGGTGGACGCGCCGGTCGCAGCGGCGGGCTCGCCGCTGCCGGTGCTCGCGGTCGTGCCGCTCGTGCTGCCGCTGCCGGTCTGTGCGCCAGCGTCGGGGGCGCTTCCGCCGCTGCCGCTTTGCGCGCCGCTCGCGCTCGCGGCGCCGCCTTGTCCGGGGCCGGTCGCCTGCGCCGCTCCGCCACCATCGCTCGCGCCGGTCGTCGATGTCGCGCTCGTGTCGGCGCCCCCTCCGCCGGTGGCCGCGCGGTCACCGAACAGAGTGTCGCCCGAGCTGCAGGCGACGAGCGGAAGCACTGCAATACAGAAGGCGAAGCGTCTCATGCGACCTTTATCCGGAGGCGAAGGAACGCCACTCGGTCCAACGACACCACAAAAGCCGCGGCGAGCCTAGTGCCGCGGCTCGCCGCTTGTCGCGAGTCGTGGCTCGGCGGGGCCTCCCGCGGCCGGCGCTCGGCGCACGACGGGCCGCTCGTGCCGGCTAGAAGAGCTTCTTGCGCTTGGCCGAGGACAGGATCCCCAGCATTTCTCGGTATTTTGCGACCGTGCGCCGGGCGATGCGAATGTGGCTCTGGTTCTTGAGCATCTTGACGATGGCCTGATCGCTGAGCGGGTGGCCCTTGTCCTCCTCGCCGATGAGCTGGCGTATCGCCTGCTTGACGCTCTCGGACGCGATGTCCTCGTCGCCAACGCGCGAAATCGACGAGTTGAAGAAGTACTTCAGCTCGAACAGCCCCTGCGGCGTGTGCACGTACTTGTTCGACGTCACGCGCGAAATCGTCGACTCGTGCATCCCCACGGACTCGGCCACGTCGCGAAGGATCATCGGCTTGAGGTACGCGACGCCCTTGTCCAGGAACTCGCGCTGCTTCTCGACGATGCACTCGGTGACCTTGATGATCGTGCGTCGGCGCTGCTCGATGGCGCGGATGAGCCACTGCGCGCTGCGAAGCTTCTCGCTGATGAAGTCCTTCGCCTTGGGGTCCTTGAGCATGCGCTTGACGAGCGACTCGTTCACGTAGAGCCGCTGCATGCCGCGGTCGTTGTCGGTGACGATGAACCTGTCGGCGTCCTTGACGACGAACACGTCCGGCGTGATGGCAATCGAACGGTCGTCGACTTCGGTGAAGTTGCGCGCCGGGACGCCCTCGAGCTTCTGAATCTCCTGAACGGCGTCGATCACCTCTTCCATCGGGATCGCGAGGGCCTTGGCGATGGCGTTGAGGTTGCGGCGTTCGACGTCGTGCAAGTGTTCGCGGATGATGCGCTTCTCGGTCTCGTCGTAGCCGAGCACCTCGGCCTGCACGAGGAGGCACTCTTTCAGGCTGCGCGCCGCGACGCCGACCGGATCGAAGCGCTGAATCATCGCGAGCAGCTCTTCCGCGTCCTCGAGCTCGAGCCCGGCCTCGCGCGCGAGATCGTCGAGGGTCAGGTCCGAGAGCGTGAGCTCGTCGGGGCCGACGCCACCGGAGAGATCGAGGAAGCCCTTCTCGTCGAGGTTGCCGATGACGAGCAGCGCGAAGTGCCGCTCGGTGTCGACGAAGTCGCTCATCTGGAGCTGCCACAGGAGGTGGTCCTTCAGGCTGCTCTGCTTCGTGAGGTTCTGCTCGATCGGCGGCAGCTCGTCGAAACCCGAGCGGGTGGAGCCGAGCGGCTGGCGCAGCTGCTGATTCTCGAGGTAGCTGGCCCAGTCGATCTCTTGGTTCTGGTCCCGTTCTTGCCGTAGCGGCTCGCCCTCGGTGTCGGACAGCGTCTTGAGCTTCTCCGGCTGCTCGAGGACCGTGCCCTCGGTGGCCTCTGCGCTGCGCTCGCGCTTTGGCCCCGGCTCCTTCGGTTCAATGGTGTCGTCCGGGAGCAGCGGGTTGGCGTCGAGCTCCTTGCGTACCTCGTCGACGAGCTCGAGGCGCGAGAGTTGCAGCAGGCGGATGGCCTGCACGAGCTGCGGCGTCATCACCAGCTGCTGGGTCATCTTGACCTGCAGCTTCATTCCCATGCCGATGGACATCGTCGCTCGCTCCTGGTTCTTCGCGTCGAGCCCGAGGGGCCTCTCGATGCAGGAACTCTAACACCAACGGTGAGCGGAGGTCCGCGATTTGCAAGGCGGGTTGATCCGCGTCCGACGCGGAGTCGAGCCGAGCGCGTCGGTGGCGCGGTCGTGCCGGTGGTCCAGAGCTCGGGCTGTCGCGGCTCGGACGGTTTCGGCCGGCGTCCCGCTAGACCCTGAGCTCACGCAGGGCGATGGCGGCGCGCTCGAAGATCCCGAGCCCCAGCTCGCCGGCCGTCCGCAGGTAGCTCGGCTCGCGGCCTACCTGGGCGAGCGTCGGCAGGCCGTTGTCTTTGCGCAACCGCTCGACGACCTCGCATCCGATGACGTCGAGGGCCACCGGATCGGTGGCAGCGTAGAGCGCCTCGTGGGGGACCCGGCGCTTCGGGTTCACGTCGATCGGCCCGTCGTCGTAGATGACCTGGTACGCATCGGCGACATGCAAGACGACGCGGCTCTTGACCACCTCTTGCGCGTAAAGGTGGGCGATCTGCGGACTCGCGGTGTGGGCGTGAAAGTCGTGCGGGTTGATGTTGCAGCCGTGCGTCACGTTCTTCATCGCGCCGGTGTAGCCGCAGATCGAGTGGTCTTTGACCTGGCCGACGTTGATGACCGCCGTCGCGTCGGTGAACGGCGTGACGTATTTGGTGGCGACGCCGCCCACGACGATCGCATCCATCGTGGCTCCCTTGTTGAGGTGCACGGCGAGGCGGACGCCTGCTGGCAGCGTGGGCGCCGGGGCCATGGTGTTCTTGTCGACGATGCAGCGCGTGGCGAAGAGAAAGTCCCGGTATTGCTCGAAGATCGTGATGTTGTCGGGCGGGACGCCGAGCTCCACGAGCCCGTGCGCGAGCGCGGCGACGACCTCCACGTTGGACGCCATCTTCATCGTCTTGCGACCGGCGATGCCGTTCGGCTTGATCGCGATCCGTTCCGTCGGCGAGACGAGCGTCCCGAGCGCTTCCTTGAGCGTCGGCTTGCCGGTCAGCTCCGCGAGCGCGGCCTCGAGCATCGCGCGCGCGGCGTCGGCCCGCGGGGTGGCCCCGTCGTCCCCGAGGCTCCCGCGTCGGTAGGCTCGGACCACCTTGCCCGGTAGCGCAAGGCGCGAAAATCCCGCGGGCGGTCGCGCGGACCAGCTCTTCGAACCCGCGCCGCTTGCCGGCAGGGGCGATGCTGCCAGCGTGCCGACGGCAGCGGCTCCACCGACGAGGAACGAACGACGGTTGAGGCATGGGTGCATGGCGGCTCCGAGTGCCTCCCCATCGTACCGCTCGGCGCGTCGCGGACAAGCCGGCGCGTGCATAGATAAATCAGCCTGGCGGCCCGCCACCCTTCCGCCGGCGGCCGCCACCTAGGAAGCGCCCGACAACGTAAGAAAACGCCGCAAATCACGCGGAGTTCGCATCGAGCGCGCGCCGGCACGGCGTTCGCAATACGCCGCTCCGATGAAGCGCGTCGTCTCGATGGGGTCCAAGGTGGCGGGGTGGGGTTGGTGGCGGATCGTCGGCAGGGCGGCAGCCTGGGCGGCGTGTCTTGCGGGGCTCGCCCACGTGGGCATGCGGAGCATGGTCGCCTTCGCCGAGCCCGCGCGCTCCGCCGACCGACGCGTCGCGCTCGCGGCAACCGACGCCCTCGCTCTTCCGTCGGCGAGCGCCCCGGCCGTCGCTGCCTCGTCTCCCATGCCCTGCGCGAGCGCGGTCGTCGTCCAGACCGCCTCGAACGGGGAGCCAGGCGTCCTGGCCGACGGGCGCACGGTACTGAACCGCGCGTCGGTGCCCGACCTCGTGAAGCTTCCTGGGATCGGCCAAAAGCGCGCGGAGGCGATCGTCGAGCTTCGCCAACGCAAGGGCGGTTTCCGCTCGCTCCGCGACCTTTTGCGGGTGCGCGGCTTCGGGCCGAAGACGCTCGCGCGGCTCGCTCCGCTCCTCGTGGTCGATGCGCCGGCGGGTCCCGCTGCACCGGACGGGTCAGCGGCCGCGCGGACGAACGGGAGCGGTCGGCCATGACGGACGGGCGGTGCTCGGAGCGTGCGGGCTGCGGTCGTTCAGGGATCGTCCACCGCGGCGCGGGCCGCCGCGCTCGCTGCGGGCCGCGGGCGCGCGACGCCCATCTCGACGTCGAGAAGCAGTGTCTGGCCCGCGCTCACCTCGATTCCGCGAAGCTCATCGGGTGCGTTCGGGTGGTGCATGACGATGGTGTGGCGGCCCGGCGTCAGCTCGAGCGCGCGTGCAAACGGCGTGGTCTCGACGTGTTTGCCATCGACGTGCACCTCGGCCCAGGGGCGGGCCAAGACCCTGAGGCGCGCCGGTTGCTCGACGAGGCCGCGCGGCCCTTCACCCGCAGATCCGCTGCTGTCGCCGAGACCGAGCGCGAGCGCGAGGCCGATCGCGACGGTCGCCGCAACGCCTGCCGCGGCGAGCAGCGCTGGTCGCGAGGGGCTGCGAGCGGCACAACGGTCGGCACCGGGATCGAGAGGCGCCGCATAGGGCTCGCCGAGTCCAGCGTCGGCAAGCGCGCGCGCGACGAGCTGATCGGTCGGGAGCGAGGTCGCGCTTCGAAGAACCTGCGTGAGCCGCGCGCCGACCGACGCCATGTCGGCGAAGCGATCGGCGGGGCGTTTGGCCAGGCATCGGTCGACGATGTGCTCGAGCGTGCGCCCGGGTCCGCCAAGAGCGAGCGCGAGCGGCGTGTGTGGACGGTGACGCAACCTCTGGCTGAGCCCGTCTCCGTCGCCGTCGAACGGACCGCGGCCTGCCAGACATCGGTACAGCAACGTGCCCAAGAGAAATACATCGCTTCGCGCGTCGGGCAGCTCGCCGACGACTTGCTCGGGCGCGAGGTGCTCCGGCGCCGTGAGCGCGCTACGCACTCCGGGAACCGGGCCGAGGTCGCCGGCCCCGTGAAGGTAGACGCCGCCGCCGTCCGTCAGCTCGACCTCCGACGCGCGGATCGCCGCAAAAACGGCGCCCTTTTTGTGAAAGGCGCCAAGGGCCCCGGCAAGCTCGACGGCGATGGCGACGGCGGCACCAAGCTCGAGTTGGCCAACGCGCGCGAGCAAGGTGTCGAGCCGAACGCCACCCCGGTCGACGAGCACCAGCGCCATCGAGCCGTCGAGCTCGGCGACCTCGATCACGGTCGGCAGCGCCCGATGGCACAGCGAGAAATAACGTTCGGCCTCGCGCTCGAGCAGGCTCGCGACGGCCGTCGCGTTGGCGATGCCGGGACGCGCAATTCGCAGCAGCACGGACGGGGCGAGTGGCCCCTTGCGTGCGCGCAGAGTGAGGGTGTGGGTGTCGCTCGCCACCGTCGAGAGGATCTCGAACGGACCGAGGCTTTGCGGCGTGTCCATCAGGACCGCTCGAGGAGGGAGCGCCCGGTCATCGCGGCCGGCGTCTCGACGCCGCTGAGCGCAAGGATCGTCGGCGCAACGTCCGCGAGCGAGCCTTCGACGGCGAGCCGTGTTCCGATGCGGTCGTCGTCGACCAAGATGAACGGCACGGGGTTCGCGGTGGCGGCGCCGCTCGGGCGGTCCCGATCGTCGGTGAGCTGCTCGGCGTTGCCGTGCGACGCGGTGACGAGCAGCGTGGCCCCCGCGCTCTTCGCGGCGTTCACGAGCTCGCCGAGCGCCGCATCGACGGCCTCGAGCGCGCGGATCGTCGTTTCCCGATCGCCGAGACCGGCGAGGACGTCGGCGTTGGCGAGGCTGACGAGGAGAAAGTCCATGCCGTCCGACGTGACCGAGGCGCAGGCTTCCCTGGCGACGGCCGGCGCGCTCATGGACGGCCGCTCGAGGTGGCTCTCGACGAGGCGCGGGGAGGGCACGAGAGTTTGGCGCCCGTTGTTCACGATCCGCTCGTCCGCGCCGTTCGCGAAAAACGCGTCCAGGTCGAAGCGACGCTCGGTCTCTCCAAACGCGTGGTGCGATCGACCCGCGCGGGCGAGCGTCAGGAGCAGCGACCCGTCGGACGGCGGGTCGGAAAATGCCGCGGGCACATGCTCTAGCCAGGGGTCGTACGTCGTGAGCGTGGCAAAGCAGTGCTCGCGGAAGGCAAGCACGGGCCGGCCGCGATCGCTCAAGAGATCCGTGGCGATCTCGTCGGGAATGCGCTGGCGGGTGAGCATCTGGGTCAGCTGCCGGAGCCCGCCGGGGTGCGTGTTGAGCGCGAACCCGGCGGCCTCGCTAGTCCACCCCCAGGCAGGCTCGGGCGCACTGAAATCGCACACGAAGCTCCCGCGCAGCCCCTCGTAGTTGCCGATGCGCACCGGCACGAGCTCGTCGTCCGAGAGGCCGCTCGCGTAGGTCTGTTCGAGGGCCTCGTAGGCGGACTCGGCGCGCGGCGCGGTGGGACCGAGGACGGGATCGCGCACGATGGCGTGGTAGGCGCGGTAGACGCGGTCCCAGTGCCCGTCGCCGTCCATCGCGTAACGCCGGCCCGAGAGGGTTCCGAGCGTGGCGCGGCTGTCCAAGGCGAGCGAGAGCTTGTCGAGCAGCGAGAAGGCGCTCCTGCGTGGCCCGTCGCGCCCGTCGAGCACCGCGTGCACGACGACGTCGAGCTCGTGAAAGCTCGCGATCTCGAGCATGGCCGTGAGGTGGTCGAGGGACGCGTGCGCGCGCGACTCCGACAGCAGCGCGAAGAGGTGCAGCGCCGCGCCGTCGTACTTGGCCAGGCGCATGAGCTGCTCGACGGCATCGTTGCGACCGAGCGTGCGGTCGGCGATCGCGCGATCGATCCGCAGGCTCACGGACTCGACCGCGCGTCCGGCGCCGAGCGTGCGGTAGCCGGCTTCCGAGCTCCCGGGCGCGCCCTCCGAGAGCCCGACGCTTGGGCCGCTCGCCCGGAGCAAGGTGGTTGGGTAGTCGCGACGCAGCGCCGCCAGGGCCGGCATTTGCGCCGCGCGGACTCCGTTGTTCACGAACTCGGCGCGCTCGCCCACGCCATCGAGGACGCAGAGCACGATCGGCCGGCGGCGCAGGAGCGGGCCCGTCATGGGGGAGGAGCCTACCAGATCGCCCCGGGATTCCGGTCGCGCGCAGCGACGACGCACGGGCGCGTCGCAGCTCGGGGCTCAGGGCTGGCCCGCAATTGCGCGCTGCCGCCCCGGGCTCGGAGCACTCACTCTCAAGCTCGCCCGTGCGCTTGCTCACGCGGATGGTGGCACGCGGCAATTCAGCGCTCGCGGCGCTCGCTCCCGCGGCGAGTGACGGCAGCCCGCGCCAGCTCGTCGGCGCGCTCGTTCAAGGGATGGCCGGCGTGACCGCGGACGTAGAACAAGGTGGCGCGGCGCCGCGCGAACAGCTGCTTGAGCTCGGCGATGAGCTCGGCGTTCGCCTTCGCCTTCCATCCCTTCTGGACGACGCCGATCGTGTATTGGCTGTCCGTGTAGATAGACGCGGGCGTCGTCTCGTCGAGCGCTTCGAGGGCGCGCATCACGGCCGTGAGCTCGGCGATGTTGTTCGTCGCGACGCCGAGGTATTCGCTCAATTCGAGCTGTCGCCCCTCGCGCAAGAGCACCACGCCAAGCCCGGCCGGCCCCGGATTTCCCGAGCACGCGCCGTCGGTGTAGGCGACGACGCGACCGGTGTCCGCGCCGGGGCCGTGGCCCGCGCTCCCCGCGCTGTCCGCGCCGCTCTCGGTCGAGCCCGCCGCGCGCGAACCCGAGCCACGGCTTGTCGGTCTCGCCGCGCGCCCGGTGCCATCGCTCGCCCCGCGCCGA
>SYFR01000125.1 GCA_005800325.1 Myxococcales bacterium
ACGAGCAAGACTCCGCGCGGGACGCGCACGCCGAGCTGGGTGAAGCGCGAGGGCTCGCGGAGAAAGTCGACAACCTCGCCGAGCTCACGCTTGGCGCCCTCGAGCCCCGCGACGTCGGAGAACCGCACCGTCACGTCCTTCTCGGAGTCGAAGCGGTGGGCCTTGTTGCGCACGAGGCGGCCGAGCGGCCCCGCATCGGACATGACGCCCCGGGCCTGCCGCGACATCCAATACCAGAAGCCGAAGATGAGCAGCCACGGCAAGACGCCCAACAAGAACGGGACGAATCGATTCGTCTCTGCCTCCTCGATGCGCACGTCCACGCCCTTCTCGCGCATCGCCCTCACGAGCTCTTCGTCCTGCGAAGGCACGCGCGAGCGAAACTCGCGCAGGGTCGCGCCCTCGACGGCCGCCGGCTCCTTGAGCTTGCCGATCAACTCCTCGCCGCGCAGCACCACCGACGCGACTTTTCCTTCGAGGACCAGCTCGAAGGCGCGCGTGTAGCTGATGGCGTTCGGCTCCGCCGCAGTCGAGCCGCCTCGCGTCATCCCGTAAAACACGAGCGTTACGCCGACCGCGATGAGCAGCCATCGCGCCAGCGTGCGCCCCTCGCGAGGCTCGGAGGTCTTGTCGGCGTCCGGGTTGACGAGGCTCATACGGTACTCCTCGGGCGCGGCGCGGGCATGCGTCGAACGCTCGCAGGCTTCGTGCCACGCGCGCGCGCTGCCCCGTCCGCCGACGCTGCTCTCTCTTGCGTGCGTCCAAGCGGCGTAACGACGCGGCGGTGGCCGCTCGACCGCGCTCAACCCGCGACGCGCGCGTGTCGCGAGCGAACCCACGCCGACGCTCCGCCCGCCCGCAGGAGCTCGAGCTCGCGGTGCGAGAGATCGCAGAGCGCCTCGAACGCGGGCTTGCCGCCGACGGCGACGCTCACGACCCCATCGGTCGCGAGCGTGGAGGTGTCGAACGACAGCGTGTCGAGTCGGGCGAGCGCGAGGCGCGTCGAGGGATCGCGTAGCGTGAGCGGCACGACCCCGTAGTTGATGAGGTTCGTGCGGTGGATGCGGCTGAAGCTCTCGGCGACGACGAGCAAGAGCCCGAGGCTGCGCGGTGCGAGCGCGTCGTGCTCGCGACTCGACCCCTGCCCGTAGTTCTTGCCGGCGAGGATCGCGTGCGCCACGCCCTCTTGCAGCCACGCGCGCGCCACCTCGAAGTACGGTCGCTCGAGCCGCGCCGACGGCCGCTCGAAGCAAAACTCCGCGATTTTCTCGAGGTTGCTGCGGTAGGGCAGCACGCGCGCGCCGGCCGGGAGGATCTCGTCGGTCGACACGTCATCGTCGAGCGTGAGCATGATGCGCGCCGAGAGCTCGCGCGGCAGGGCGTCGAGCTCTGGGAGCTTGCCGATGTTCGGGCCCCGCACGAGCGCGACGCGCCTCGCCTCGGCCTCGGGCGCGGGTGGGATGAACTCGAACGTGAAGAGCGGCGGACGCGGCGTCTCGACCTTGAACCATGGACGACCGAGCTCGCGCGGATCGAGGATCGCGCCTGCGAGCGCCGAGGCCGCGGCGGTCTCCGGGCTAGAGAGCCACACGCTGTCTTCGCGCGTGCCCGAGCGCCCGGGGAAATTTCGCGGCACCGTGCGAAGGCTGTTTCTTCCCGTCGCCGGCGCCTGCCCCATCCCGATGCAGCCGTTGCAGCCGGTCTGGTGGATGCGCGCGCCCGCGGCCACGAGGTCGGCGAGCAGCCCCTCGCGCGCGAGCAGGTGCAGCACCTGACGCGTCGTCGGGTTCACGTCGAAGCTCACGCGCGGATCGACCGTCTTGCCGCGCACGATGTGAGCGACGACGGCGAAATCGCGGTAGCCCGGGTTCGCAGACGAACCGACGTACGCCTGACAGATGGGCGTACCGGCGACCTCGCGCACCGGCACGACGTTCCCCGGGCTCGAGGGCTTGGCGACGAGCGGCTCGAGCGCATCGAGCTCGATCGTCTCGCGCAGCTCGTATTCGGCGCCTTCGTCCGCGCAGAGCTCGACGAAGTCCGCTTCGCGCCCCTGCCACGCGAGAAACCGCCGCGTCTCGGCGTCGCTCGGGAACACGGTCGCCGTCGCGCCGAGCTCGGCGCCCATGTTGGCGATCACGTGCCGGTCCATCGCCGAGAGGCCCGCGACGCCGGATCCGAAGTACTCAAGGATTCGGCCGCGTCCACCAGCGACGCCGTGCCGCCGCAAGAGCTCGAGCACGACGTCCTTGGCGCTCACCCAGTCGGGCAGGCTCCCGCTGAGCCTCACACCCCAGACCTTCGGCATGCGAAGAAAATAGGGCTCGCCGGCCATCGCGAGCGCCACGTCGAGGCCTCCTGCCCCGATGGCGAGCATGCCGAGCGCGCCCGCCGCGCAGGTGTGACTATCGGCGCCGAGCAGCGTCTTACTCGGCTTGCCGAGTCGCTCCATGTGAAGCGGATGGCTCACGCCGCCGCCCGGCGGGCTTAACAGGAGGCCGAAGCGCGCGCAAGCGCTGGCGAGAAACAGGTGATCGTCCGGGTTCTTGTGGTCCGTCTGCAGCAGGTTGTGATCCACGTACTGCGCGGAGAGCTCGGTGTGCACGCGCACGAGCCCCATCGACTCGAGCGTGAGCATCACGAGCGTCCCGGTCGCGTCTTGCGTCAGCGTCTGATCGATCGTGATCGCGATCTCGTGACCGGCGACGGGCCGCCCCGAGACGAGGTGGGCGTCGAAAAGCTTCTCGGTCACGTTCCGCCTGCGCGTCATCGCGAGCTCCTCCCGATGGGAACGAGGCAACTCGCGCGCCACGCTGGCCGGAGCTGGCATGTCCGCATGCGGCCGGCCGCCACAAACAGCGACGGAGCGGGCCGCTTGAAGAGACCCGCTCCGTCGATGACCTTCAGTTGTAGATTCGCGGCGGCGCACGCGGCGGTGGCCCGGCCGAGGACAGCCTGGCTACACTGTCCTCGAGCAAAGCCTCCGCGCGAGCGAGCATCACCATCTCCTCCGCCAGGGTGATCTCCTCGAGGCTCGTGTTCGCCGCGGCGAGGTTGCCTCGAAGAGCCTGAGCGTGGGCCATGGCTGCCACGAGGCGCTGCAAGAGCGTTCCCGTGGCTGCGGCGCTTCGGCCGACCGGCGTGCCGACGTCGCCACGCCTCCGCCCATAAAAGTTGGGCGGGCCCGTGGTCTGCGCCTGCGCACCGGCGAACGCTTGCACGGCGTGGCTGAGCTCGGCGAGGTCGGGAGCTCGTGATGAGAACCCGCCCTCGAGCGTCGCGACCTCCGCGGCAAGCTCGCGCATGCGACGAATGACGGTGACTAACTCTCCTTGGTTGGGGCCAACGTGAGGCGAGCGGGCCGCTGTACCGGGCCCGTCGCGCGGGGTTTGGGGGAAGGTGCGGATTCGGTCGACGAGCGCCTCGCTGAGCTCCATCGAGCCCCCGTTCACATCGAGCTCCGAGACTCGGAACCCGCTCGAAAGGCGGCGGAAAGAGGACTCAACCAAGCTGCCCGTGTCGGAAGCCGCCTCACCCCGGTCGTTTGAACGATCTCGATCCTTGGTGAATAGCGGCACCGGCTGAAACTCCTTTTTGGCCCACACGCGCCGTTGCTCGACGAGCGAGCGGCACGAGCGGGCGATTGCCGATCAGCCGAGCCGCACGAGCGAACGCTCGCGCGACCCGGACGCGTGTGCGTCACGCCCCGTGCGGGCGCGACACGGCGTGCGCCACCTCCCCGGCGAGCCGAGGGCGCGGCGCAACGGATCAGCCGAGGAGCGACAGGGCGAGGCTCGGTGCTTGGTTGGCCTGTGCGAGGATCGAGGTGCCGGCCTGCAAGAGCACCTGCGAGCGCGCGAGGACCGAGCTCTCTTCGGCCACGTCGACGTCGCGGATGGCGCTGTTCGCCGCCTCGAGGTTCGTGCGGATCGTCTGCGAGTTGGAGAGCGAGACGCCGAGCCGGTTGACGGCGGCGCCGAACTTCGCGCGCTTGTCCGAGACGCTGTTCAGCGCGGAGTCGATGGCCGAGATCGCCGTCGTGGCGTTCGAGGCATCGGAACCCGCGACGTTGGTAGTGCTGAGGCCGAGGCTCGAGAGCGTCACCCCGCCGAAGTCGACCGAGATCGTGTCCTGGGCAGAGTCGGTGCCGATGCCGACCTGGAACGAGATGCTGGTCGTGGAGTCGCCGTCGAGCAGCTCTTTCCCGTTGAACTCGGTCGACTCGGCGAGGCGCGTGATCTCCGACTTCAGCGCGGAGAACTCGGTGTCGATGTAGCCGCGATCGGTCGAGGTGAGATCGCCGTTGGCCGACTGCACCGCGAGCTCACGCATGCGGACGACGATGCCGCTGATCTCGGACAAGCCGCCTTCCGCGGTCTTGGCCATGCTGATGCCGTTGTTGGTGTTGCGCTCCGCGACCGAGAAGCTCTTGATGCGGCTCTTCAATGTCTCGCTGACGGCGAGGCCGGCAGCGTCGTCCGAGGCGCTGTTGATGCGAAAGCCGCTGGACAGCCGCTGGAATGACTTCTGAAGTCCAGCGCTGGTTCGAGACAGGTTCTTCTGCGCGTCGAGGGATGCGACGTTGGTATTGACTACGAGTGGCATGGAGAACTCCTTCTTGGAGTTGGGGTTACCCGAGCGCCGCCCGCCGTCTTGATGACGGAGGGGGATGGGCGGCGCCGGACACAGGACCCGCCATGGATTCCTGCTAGTTGTAGCGAACGGCCGATTTCTCTAATTCTTTAGGGCGAATCGCGAAAAAAAGTAACCGTCCGGCGAAGGCCGTCGTGACGGACGGCGCGGTGGCCGCTCAGTCGGCGGCGGCCCAGGCAGCCGGGAGCAACTCGTCGATCGCGTTGGCCGGGTGATCCTGGACGCGGGCGAGCACGTCGGCGAGGTACTCGA
>SYFR01000002.1 GCA_005800325.1 Myxococcales bacterium
AGAGGCGGGCGCGACCCCGACAGCTGCGCCGGTGGCAGAGGCGGGCGCGACCGCGACCGCTGCGCCGGCGGCCGAGGCGGGCGCGACCCCGAGCGCCGGTTCCGGTCCGCGCACCAAGGTCACGGTGTTGTTCTCGGGCGAGTCCGGCGGCCAGGTGTACTTTCAGCTGACGCAAGGCGCGACCGCGATGGGCGCGGTCGGCCAGGAGCTCGACGTGCCGTGCGACAAGGCCTACATGGTGCGGATCGGGAAGATCGTCGCGCCGGCAGCGCCACCGCGCTGGCTCTCCCAATGGAAGACGAAGGTGATGGCGTGCGATCGGCCAAACCAAATTATCCTTTCTCCGTAGGCCTCGCGACCGTCCTGCACGCGACGGCGTCGCTCGCCGGCGCAGCACCGCAGGCCGATCCGTACGCGATGCCCGCGACGCGGCCGCCCGCGGGGCCAACAGCGACCGCACTCCAACCGCCGGGTGCGGCACCGCAAGCGCCGACGGCGCGCCCTGGTGCGCCGCCCACGACAACCCAGACGCTTCCCGGACAACCGCCAGCGCCGTCGCCGGGACAACCGCCAGCGCCGTCGCCGGGACAGCCGGCAGCAGCCCAACGCCCCTACGCCGGCCAGCCCTACGCCGGCCAGCCCTACGCCGGCCAGCCCTACGCCGGTCAGCCCTACGCCGGTCAGCCCTACGCCGGCCAGCCCTACGACGCCGGTCAGCCCTACGCCGGTCAGCCGCGGCCCGCGCCGCCCGGAGCTGCAGCACCTCCCCCGGCCGCGCCGGTCGCCGCCAGCGCCGATGACGCCCTCGCCAAGGCCGCCTCGGTGCCGGGCATGGTTCCTGGCGAGACGCTCGAGTCGGGCGCGCGCACGCTGCAGGGCCACACGTTTCAGTACCCACGGCTCCTCGACAACGCGTTCACCGCCGCGAGCTTCTATGTCGGGTCGAGCATCGAATTTTACCAGCAGAAGGAAGTGCTCGACTCGTTTCACCTGCCCGATGGCTCGACGCAGCCGTTTCTTTTCGATCGCGATCTCGGGTTCATCAAGCTGAACTTCGGCGTCGACTTTCACCCGGCGGAGCCCTTCACGTTCGGGCTCGACGCGAACTACCTGGCCGAGATCGGCGCCAACGAGATCTCGCTCTTCACGCACGGCGGGCACACCGGCTTCGAGTTTCGCCCGAACCTGAAGCTGCGCGTCTTCCGCAGCGAGGCCTCCGGCAGCCAGCTGGCGCTGCGCGCACACGCTAATTTGCAGCGCGGCCTCGGCGCGGTGCCGCAGGGCCTGTTGGTGGAGCTCGCCAAGGAGATCACGACGATCGCCGCCGATCCGAAGCGCGCGGTGTGCCTCGCGGAGGCGGCGTTCGACTGCGCGCTCGGCGACGCCAGCTCGCTCAGCGACGCCATCCAGCTCACGCGTAGCCGCAACGGCGGCGGCGGCTCGATCGCGTTCGCGCAAGCGCTCGGGAGCTATCTCGGCGGGCAGCTCGCGCTCGGCCTCGAGGGCGCGAGCACGACGGTCTCGACTTCGCTGACTGGCGACGTCGACTCGAGCGGAATGCTCTTCTATGCGGGGATCGCGCCCTCGCTGAACCTGCACCCGACGCTGCCGGTCGGCATGGTGTTCGAGTACCGCTTCGAGCTCGACAAGAGCAGCTACGACGCGAACCCCGCCGCCGGAATCGCCGAGGCCGTCGACGTGACGGCGAAGAGCCATCGCCTGGGCGGCGGGCTCTACTACACGGCTCGCCGCGATCTCATGCTCGGGTGGATCGCCGGGATGAGCTTCCTCGAGGACGTGGCCCACTCGATGGAGCTCGCGGCCGAGCACCCGCAGGCGTTCGTCTTCGCGGCGCAGTTCGACATGCGCTACTTCTTCTGATCGCGGTTCGGCACCCGATGCGCGACTTCAAACGCCTCGCCGTCTATTGCGGCTCGAGCAACTCGGTCCCGTCGAAGTACCTCGAGGCCGCGCGCGACATGGGCCGCACGCTCGCACGCCGCGGGATCGAGGTGGTCTTCGGGGGCGGACACGTCGGCCTCATGGGCGCGGTCGCCGATGCGGCGCTCGAAGCCGGGGCGCGCGTGCACGGCGTCATCCCGACCAAGCTGTTCGAGCTCGAGCTCGGGCATGAGGGCGTGACCGAGCTCACGGTCGTGAACACGATGCACGAGCGCAAGATGAAGATGGCGAGCCTCGCCGACGGCTTCGTCGCGCTGCCCGGCGGCTGGGGCACACTCGAGGAGCTCTTCGAGGTCGTGACGTGGACGCAGCTCGGCTACCATGAGAAGCCGGTTGGGCTCCTGAACGTCGATGGGTTCTACGACTCGCTGCTCGACTTCGTGGCGCGCGCTTCCGGCGACGGATTCATCCGGCCTCCGCACCGCGAGCTCATTCAGCACGACGCCGATCCGGAGGCGTTGCTCGACAAGCTCGCGAACGTGTCGTTGCCGCGCTTCGAAGATCTCGCTCGCCTCGTGGGGCGCTCCGCGGGGCGCTAGTGAACGCAGGCCCGCGCGGCGCCGCCGTCGAGCCCGACGGCAAGCGTGGTAGGAGACAGCCAGCATGAACCTCGCGCGCTCGCTCTTGCCGCTCCTCGTCGCGCTCGCAGCCTGCGAGACGCCGATCCGCTCGGATCGCGGCACGCAGCCGGACGACGCCACCTCGGCCGCTGCTCGTCGCCAAGCCGCACCTCCGCGGCAAGCCGCACCGCCGCAACAAGGCGCACCGCTGCGCGATCGCGCCCTCCCGCCGCACCCGAGCGGCACGCCCGTCGGCGACGTTCCGTTTCGTCTCAAGAGCGGCGCAGCGCTCACGTTGCCACCGGAGGCCATCGAAGTCGCCGGCCCGTCCGGCCTGCCCGCCGAGGTGCAACAGAGCCACATGTTCCGTCTCGGCGAAGCTACCGTCCTGCTCGTCGGCGAGCTCGCGCGGCCCGAGGCTGGCTGCGCCGCGGCGCTCGACCAGGAGTGGGCGAAGCTCGAGCGGGCCAAGGGCGATCGCGACCCGGCGAAGCTCGAGGTTCGGCGCATGCTCGACATCGAGTCGCTCACCCTCGGCGGGCGGCGCACGCTCTACAGCGCCGCGGCCCAGCGGGCGGGGACGGCGGCGGGGACCGGAGCGGACGGGGCACCTTCGCCCTCGGCCTCGCTCGCGACCATGACGTTCTGCACCGACGCCGATTTCGTCGTGCTCATGCACACGACCAAGAGCGGGGACCTGCCCGCTACCGCGAAGCCGACGCTCTCCGGGATCGCCGAGAGCTACCGCGCCGCGCAGCGCTGACGGCGCGCGGGTCACTTCTCGAAGCGGTAGCCGACGCCACGCACGGTGACGAGGTAGCGCGGCGCGACCGGATCGGCCTCGAGTTTGTTGCGCAGCTGCGCGACGAAGTTGTCGATCGTGCGTTGCGTCCCGTGATGCGCTGCGCCCCAGACGGCCTCGAAGATCTGCGCGCGCGACAGCACGCGCCCCTGAGCCGCGATGAGCGTCCACAGCACGCTGAACTCGGTCGCCGTGATCGACACGGGCTCTCCGGCTCGCGACACCTCGCGCTTGCGCCCGTCGACGACGACATTGCCGAATGCGACCGATTTCGCGCCCTCGTTGCGGCGCAACGCGACCCGCACGCGCGCCAGGAGCTCGGGCACGCTGAAGGGCTTACTCACGTAGTCGTCCGCGCCGAGGTCGAGACCCATCACGCGATCGGGCTCCGCGGTGCGCGCCGAGAGGATGAGCACGCCGACGCCGACGCCGAGCCGGCGCATCCGACCGAGCACCTCGTAGCCGTTCAGCTTCGGCAGCATCACGTCCAGGATGACGAGGTCCCAAGGCTCCAGCTGCACGCGCTCGAAGCCGCTCTCGCCGTCCTCCGCGACGGCGACCTCGTAGCCGGCACGCTCGAGCACCATGCGAAGCCCGAGCTGGATCGACGGGTCGTCCTCGACCACGAGGATGCGCCGCTTGACGAGCGCGTCATCGTCGGTCGCGCTGTCTTGCGGAAGCCTCGTGCCCACGGTCCTCACTTACCAGCGGAGCGACCGGCAAGACCAGCGTGAACGTGCTCCCTTTTCCAGGCGCGCTCTCCACCTCGACGCGACCGCCGTGGCCGAGCGCGACGTGCCGCACGATGGCGAGGCCGAGCCCGGAGCCCTCGACCTCGCGCGAGAGCCGATCGTCGATGCGGTAGAACTTCTGGAAGATGCGGCGATGCTCACCCACGGGAATGCCGATGCCAAAATCGCTCACCGCGATCCGCACGGTCTTGGCCGAGGCGCGCACCGCGACGACGATGCGCTTGTCGGCGCCGCCATATTTCAGCGCGTTCGAGAGGAGGTTGACGAGCGCGTCGACCATCGCCTCTCGGTCCGCCATGACGTCCGGCGTCCCGTCCGGGACGTCCTCTTCGATGAGCGGGATGCGCCCGACCTGCGCCGTCGCGAACGCCGCGAGCGCCGCCTGCACGACGCCCGGCACGGTCTCGCGCGACAGCTCGTAGGTGCGCCGACCTGCCTCCATGCGCCCCCAGTCGAGCAGCCGCTCGATGCGCTCACTCAGACGCACGGTCTCGCGCTGCAAGACGTCGAGGCAGACCGCGGTCTGCGCCTCGTCCCCCGGCGTCGCCCCCAGCATCTCGGCGAACATCCGGATCGACGTGAGCGGCGTCCTGAGCTCGTGGCTGACCTTCGAGACGAAGTCGAGCTGCAGCTGCGACAGCTTCGCCTCGCGCCGCACCAGCACGAGCAGGATGACCGCGCCCGTCACGAGGCAGACGACGAGCGTGAACACCAGGATCGCGAAGAGCAGCTTGAGCCGCTCCCAATAGACGAGCGTGACGATGCCGAGCGCGAGCAAGAGCGCGGTCGGCACGATGACCAGCCACACGAGCAGGGTCACCATGCGGCGAAACCCGCGGCCGTCTCCGCTCGCGCTGCCGATCATGACGTCTCGCGGAGGGTACTACGGTTTTTTCTCCCCGTGGTTTCGGCCACTTGCGGATTTCGACCGGTTCCCGCTCAAGGACCGCGGGAAACACTCGTTCCGTCACCTTGAATGGGCTGACCCGCCACCCGCTGTCATGAGGACAGCCGGCCCGTTCGACGCTCCAAGAAGGAGTTCACCATGTCGCTCTTCCGCCACGAGAGCGAAGGTGTGAAGCTGACGAGTCAGCGCATCTTCGCGACCCATTGCCGCCTCACGCAGGCGGCGTCTCGCCGACCGACGAGCACAGTGAATGCCTCCGGCGCATCGCGCCCCGCCTTCGGGTCGGGCCGCTGCGACGAGCGCGCCATCGAGCGCACCGGGCGTCACCCATCGACTTCGCAGTCAGCGCTGCCCGCTCGCGGGTAGACCCATCACTCCCCCCTAGCTCGGTCTTCGTGCGGTGTTCCAGGGTGGCACCGCACGAAGACTGGGGCCTCGAGGCTTCGGCCAGGGGAGACCGCTGACTGCAAGAAGGCCGGACAACCGCCGGCTCTTGCCACCCACCAACCGCAATCCGCATCCAACCCGCCCGAACCTCGGGCAAGTCGCAACCGCGAAGGTCTCGCACGCCACTGTCGTCATGACGACGACTTGGGACCTTCGAACTCTATGAGGGAGTAAGTCATGGCCCTGTCAATCAACACCAACCTCGCATCGCTCCGCGCCCAGAACTCGCTGGCCGGAACCCAGGAAAGACTCGCCCGCTCGTTCCAGCGCCTCTCGAGCGGCTACCGTATCAACACCGCGGCGGACGACGCCGCCGGCCTCGGCATCAGCGAGAGCTTGCGGTCGAAAATCCGCAGCTTCTCGGTCGCCGAGCGCAACACCAACAACGCGATCAGCATGGCGAACACGGCCGAAGGCGGCCTGAGCCAAATCAGTGAAATCGTGGTCCGCATGCGCGAGCTCGCCGTGCAGGCCGCGAACGGGGACCTGACCTCGACCGATCGCGACTACCTCGACACCGAATTTCAGCTGCTGCGCGACGAGGTCGATCGCCTCGCGAACTCGACCGAGTTCAACGGCCAGCAGCTCCTCAGCGGCGGGTCGGTGGCCATCGACTTCCAGGTCGGCATCAACACGACCCAGTACGACACCATCGCCGTGACCTTCGGCGGCGTGAGCGTCTCGGCGCTCGGCATCAGCGGCGTGAGCGTCGCCGGCAGCTCGGCGACCGGCGCGACCGCCGCGATCGACGCGCTCGACGTGGCGCTGAAAGAGGTCTCGACGCAGCGCGCCCAGTACGGCGCCGCGACGAACCGGCTCCAGGTCGCCGTCGCCAACACGCAGACGATCCGCACGAACCTCGAGGCCGCCAACAGCGCGATCCGAGACGTCGACATCGCGGCGGAGACTTCGCAGCTCGCTCGCTCGCAGGTCCTCTTGCAGGCCGGCACCGCGATGCTGTCGCAAGCGAACCAGTCGCCGCAGCTCGCGCTCCAGCTCCTCGGCGGCTGATCGCCGCGCAGACGAAGAGCCAGGATCGTAACGAGACTTTCCCGAACGTGTGTCTCGCCGCAAGGGATGGCGGCGCGACGCAACGGACGGGGCCCCCGAGGGCGCAGCGCGTGAACAGGGATGGCGCACGCTGCGAGCGACGGGGCGACGGGGTACGGTTGCGCATGCGTGGGGATGCGCGTCGCAACCGGCTCCCCGGCACTCTGCAGGCCGTCGAACGAAGCAGGCCGCTCGCCCACTACGCACGACAAGCGTAGCCAGGGCGGCGCCCCCCAGCAAAGCCTCGCCGCGCACGAAGCGCGAGCCAGGCACGGGTCGAACGCCCGTCGTGCCGCGATGAGATGGCACGGCACGGCGGGCACACCCGAGCGGGAAACAGCGTTCGCCGGGACATGGAAAGAGGGGTCGTCACGCGGCATACGCACGCAGCGCACGTTGCGTGGCGACCCCCACCGTCGCGGAAGCCTGACGCAGGCCCGCGGCGGGTCCGCGGAGCCCGGCAAGCTCACGGCCCTGCAGCAGCGCCAAACCAGAGACGTGTCCGCACTTACTCGATAGCGGAGAGAGCCGCTCTCGGTCGAAACCGTTCCAAGAGATGGGGAATGGCCCGAGACCGTGAGCGACTCGCGGTTGGCACCCCGGACCTAGCGACAGGTCCGGGGTGTTTTTCATTTTGTGCGCCGCTCAGCCGCCGAACGCACGCCCCAACCGTCGCCCGCTCAACCGCGGCAGGCGCCGCTCAGCCGCCGCCCGCGCCGCCGGTCCCCGAAGTGGACGTCGCGCCTGGTCCGCCCGTCGCGCCAGGGCCGCCCGTCGCGCCGGTCGCGGAGCCTGGCCCCGTGGCGCCGTTCGGCATCCCGCCGCCCAAGCTGCCATCGCAGTTCGCCGTCATCCCGCAGTCCGCGCGGCACGCGTCATCCGAGCACACGATGCACTCGAGCTTGGCGCTGAAGTCGATGAGCCCGGCCGAGTATTTCATCGTGCAATCGCTCGAGCACTTTTGCCCGTCGGTCCCCGGCACGAGCGCGCACTCCGAGACGCAGCTCTGGAATTTTGCGCACTCCGGATTGCTCTCGCACGCCGTGACGGCCTCCTTGCAGGCGTCCTTCGCGCACTGGCTCTGCTGGCACGTTTGACAGTTGCCGACCGAGCACGTGCCAGTCGCGCCGCCGGCGCCTGTCGCGGTCGTGCAGCCCGGATCGTCGCCAGAGCAGGCCGCCGCGACCGCGGCAATCGCACCGAGGAGCCCCAATGCCAACGCAAGCTTCGTCTTCATCGCCGAACATTGTCGCCCCTCCTTCCGACCTTGGCGATCCGAAACAACATCCGACCCGACAGCCGCAACAGCCGCGGTGAGCTGCACGCCGTGAGCAGCGGGGCGCGAGCTCCCGCGGAGCCGAAGAAGCGACGCGGCCTTGGCGCGCGCCCGCGAGCCGTCGTAGCGTCCGCGGCCAACCATGCCCCGGACGCCAAAGCCCAGTACGTCGAAGCCCAGCACGGCGAAGCCCAGCACGGCGAAGCCCAGCACGGCGAAGCCCAGCACGGCGAAGCCCAGCACGGCGAAGCCCAGCACGGCGAAGCCCAGCACGGCGAAGCCCCGTGCCTTGAAGAAGGCCGCCTCGCGAGGACGCCCCACCCTCGCCGAGCGCGCCGACCGGTACACGCTCTACCAGAAGGCGGTGCAGGCGCCCGACCCCGAGGTCAAGTTCATGCAGCGCACGTACCGGCGGCTGCGCGGCCGCGCCCCGACGAGCTTTCGCGAGGACTTCTGCGGCACGGCTCACCTCGCGACGCACTGGGTCAAGGGCGGCGCCGAGCGCACGGCCATCGGCGTCGACATCAGCGCCGAGCCGCTCGACTGGGGCAAGGAGCACGTGCTCGGCATCGCAGCGCCGAGCGTGCAGCGGCGCATGCGCCTCGTGCAAGCGGACGTGCTCTCGGCGGAGGTGCCACGCGTCGACGTCATCGGCGCCTTCAATTACAGCTACTGCTGCTTCAAGGAGCGCAGCGTGCTCCTGCGCTACTTCCGCGCCGCGCACGCCGGCCTGAAGAAGGACGGCCTCTTCATGTGCGACCTCTTCGGCGGCACCGAGGCGATCGCGACGCAGGCCGACGAGCGACAGTGCGACGGGTTCCGCTACGTCTGGGATCAAGCCCAGTACAACCCGATCACACACGAGGCGATGAACCACATCCATTTCCGCTTCCGCGACGGCTCGAGCCTCGAGCGCGCGTTCACCTACGACTGGAGGCTCTGGTCCATCCCCGAG
Source organism: Myxococcales bacterium (assembly GCA_005800325.1). GTDB lineage: Bacteria > Myxococcota_A > Polyangia > Polyangiales > Polyangiaceae > SYFR01. The sequence continues at coordinate 8,712 of SYFR01000002.1, forward strand.
GTGCGCGAGCTCCTGCTCGAGGCCGGCTTCCGGTCGACCGAGGTGTGGTGGGACCCGATCGACGAGGAGCACTATCGCAAGACCGAGGTCGAAGAGCAGCAGGCGACCTGGCTCGTCTACCTCGTCGGCGTGAAGTAGCGGACGCCTCCCTCGTCGGCGCGAAGTAGCCGCTGCCGCGCGAGACGCTACCTCGTCGGCGCGAAGTAGCCGCTGCCGCGCGAGACGCTACCTCGTCGGCGCGAAGTAGCCGCTGCCGCGCGAGACGCTACCTCGCGCTGAACGTGAGGCAGTCGGCGTGCTGCTCGTGCCGCCCGACGCGGATCGAGGCGCTCGTGCACTCGAAGTCGGTGTTGTGCCGGCAGGTCGTGACCTTGCACGCGCCGACTCCCGCGACGCGCACGCGATCGGCAGCGTGGTCCTCCGAAGCGAAGAAGGTGTCGCAGGCGGCGTGCGCGCCATCGCCCACGGTGATCGCGCGCGCGTGGCACGCGCGGTCGGTGTTGTAGGCGCACTCGACCATGACGCACTCGCTCACGTCCGGCATGATGACGGTCAGCTTTCGCATGCTCTCCCTCCGGTAATGGCGATGCTTCGTCGCAAGAGTCGTTCCGCCGGAAGCTCGGTCCGCGAGCCTCGTGACGCGAGGCACTACTGGCGAGCGGATTTGTCCGCGCATTTCGGACTCAGGGGCACTAGGGAGAGAGCACCATGCGAGGCGAGCACGGACCGAACGGCGAGGCGGACGAAGCCGACGCGCGCAGCGAGAACGAGGCCACCGAGCTGCGCGCTCGCCTCATCGACTCGATCGCACGTCGCGAGCACCCCTGGGGCCGGGCGTCGTGGGAGCCCCGCGTCCTCGACGCCATGAGGCGCGTCCCTCGCCACAAGTTCGTGGAGCGCGCGAGCGTCGCCGCGGCGTACACCGACGAGCCGTACCCCATCGGGCTCGGCCAGACGATCTCGCAACCCACGGTCGTCGCGCTCATGACCAACGCGCTCATGCTCACGGGCAGCGAGCGCGTCCGCGAGATCGGCACCGGCTCGGGCTCCCAAGCCGCGGTCCTCGACGAGCGCGTGCGCGAGCTGGACACGATCGAGCTCGTCGAG
>SYFR01000126.1 GCA_005800325.1 Myxococcales bacterium
GGCCACTGCGCCGCGTGGGACCGCGTGCCGCCTCGACGACCTCCCGTGCGACCGAGAGACCTCGGCTGCGACCGAGCGCATGCTGACCGCGTTCGGAGTGTCGGCGGCGTGGACCGGCCAGGGCCTCGACGTCGTCGGCCAGGCGCAAGCGCTCACCGCCTGCGAGCTCGACGCCGACGGCGACCCCGAGCTCGCGATGGCGGCGGCGGCGCTGGCGCTTGGGGCTCGCGGCACGACGGTCATTCACGGCGCCGAGGCCCTGCTGCGCAAGCATCCGCGGTTCGTCTCGACGCTGCGCGCGCTCGGCGCCGCGATCGACGCCAGCGAGTGACTGCAGCGAGTGACGCTTGGCCAACGTCCCGCGCGCACGTCGCCCCTGTTCCGGCGCGACCGCCGCTTGACGGCGAAATCACGCGGGGGCATGGCTTCGCCCGGCGAAGGGCCAACGCGAGGACCACAATGATCGACTGCGTGCACGGACGACGCCTCGTCGTGGCGATCGATGGCCCTGCCGGCGCAGGAAAAAGCACGATCGCGGGGGAACTCGCGCGCGCCCTCGGCTATGTGCTGCTCGACACCGGCGCCCTCTACCGCGCCGTCGCGCTCGCCGCGCAGCAGCAGGGCGTCGCGTGGGACGACACCGAAGGCGTCGCTCGGCTCGCCGTGCGCCTCGCCCGCGCCGACGAGCTTCGGCTCGAGCCTGCGCCCCACGGCGTGCGCGTCGTGCTCTTCGGCGACGACGTCGGAGCCGCGATCCGCACCGCCGAGATGAGCATGGGCGCGAGCCGCGTGTCCGCGATCCCCGGCGTGCGCGCCGCGTTGCTCGAGCTTCAGCGCGCGACGGGCCGCCAGGGTGGCGTCATCGCCGAGGGGCGCGACATCGGCACGGTCGTGTTCCCATCCGCCGACGTAAAATTCTTCGTCACCGCGAGCATCGAGGTCCGCGCCGAGCGTCGCTGCGCGGAGCTCCTCGCCCGCGGCGAACGCGCCGACCTTCAGAGCGTGCGAGCCGAGGTCATCGCGCGCGACCGCCAGGACAGCGAGCGAAGCGTCGCGCCGCTTCGTCACGCCGACGATGCGCGACTCGTCGACACCAGCGGCCGCACCGTGAGCGACATCGTGGCCGAGCTTCGGCGCATCGTGGAGACGGCCGCACGGTGAGCGGCCGCGCAGCCCTGCCCTCGGCCCTCGCGCTCGTGCTCGTCGCCGCATGCGGTCGCGTCGTTCCCCACGGAGGGGAGTCGCCGCCAGCACCAGCACCCGCGGCGGCGACGCCCCTTCCGCGCACGTTCGCCCCCGCCGAGCTCATCCCGTCGGATCTCGATCTCGTCGTGCGCGTCGATCTCGCGAAGGTGCGTTCGAGCCTCGGCGGCGAGCTCCCCGCGGAGGGCGAGCTTCCCCTGCTCGACGCGGCGGGCCTCGATGCCGTCGCACGGCAAGCGCTCGTGCACGCCGACGTCGTGTGGCTCGCGTCGCGCGTCGCCGACCTCGACGAGGGCGATCGCGTGCTCGCGATCGAGGGCCTTCGGGGCGCGCCCGATCCCGACGCCCTCACGCGCTGGGCGCTCCACGCGACGGGCGTCGACGGCCTCGCGCGCTATTCGTCGCGAACGAAGCCGCCCCGTTCGGGCACGGCCGAGCTGTACCTGCTCGAGCGCGCGGGGCTCGTCCTCGTCTCTCCGGTAGAAGCCGCGAGCGTGCGCCGCATCGTCGCCCGCGGGCCCGACGCCGAGCGCGGTCAGCCCGAGGCTCGCGGTCTCGTGAGCCTCGACTACCGAAGAAGCGCGCCGCTACCCCCGATTTTCCGGCGATTTCGCTCGCTCGCGGCCCTCCTCGACGGGATCGTTCGCGTTCGCGCCACGGTCGACCTCCGCGGTACCGTGCTCGCGGTCGAAGCGCGCGTGGCCTGCACGGACGCTCGTTCCGCCGGCAAGCTCGCCGCGTTCTTGACGGCGTTTCGCTCCGCCGGGCGCGCCGACCTCGGAGTCGAGGAGCTCGGCGCCGAGGACCTCGAGCGCACGGCCGCGCACCCGGCCGAGAAAGCCAACGAGCCGGCACCGCACGCCGAGCTGCTGCGGGCGCTCACCGCGACCGCCAACGAGCACATCGCGATCGTCCGCTGGGACGTGCCGCGCGACGCGCTCGCCCCGCTCTTCTCCGAGGCCCGCGCGCACGCACCACGACCATCGACTCGCGCGATTCGGTCCGATCCTCCCCAAGCCCGCTGAAGAAGCACGCCATGAGCCTGCGACCATGAGCCCCTCCCCGAACCCGCCGAAAAAAAGGGGAAACGGCTGCGCCGCGCTCTTCGCCCTGGTCGTGCTCGCGCTCGCGGCCGGTGCGTATTTCTATGCGACGCGCGTCCTCTTTCCGCGGCCGACGGCGCAGCGCCACGTGCCGCTCGGGGCTCATTTCCTAGCGCGCTGCGACTTCGTCGAGCTCGCGACCTCGCAGCCAGTTCGCGAACGCATCCTCCCCGTGCTCGTCAGTAAGGAACTCGACGCGGAGGACGCGCACGCCAAGGTCGCGCACGCGACGCTCGCCGACGACCTCGCCGAAAAGACCGGCATTCGCCTCCCCGACGACGCCCGCGAGCTCGTCGCCGCATCCGTCGACGGCCGTCGCTGGGTCATCGCGCTCGGCGGCTCGTTCGCGCGTGGTCGCTTCGTCGGTGGCCTCGAAGCGCTCTTGCGGGAGCGCGGCTACTCGGGCTGGTCGCGCGACGGCGAGCTCCTCGTTCACAGCTTGGGCCTCGCCATTGGCCAGGCCGACGACGGCACCCTCTTGTTTGCCACGCACCGCGACACCGCGCTCGCTGCCCTCCCCGCGCGAGGCGACGACGACGCCGCCCCGCTCCCCGTCCCCACCAAAGGCGCGCTCGCCTTCGCGATGGACGACGCGGCCTGGTCGGGCCTCGTCGGCGCGCTGCCGAGCGGCCTGCCGGTGCTCGACACGCTCGCGAAGGTGGCCCGCGTCGAAGGCGCGCTCCACCTCACCGCCGCGCCCAGCGTCGAGCTGTCGCTCTGGCCGAAGCCTGGCGCCTCGCCAGCCAGCCTCGCCGGCGAGCTCGACACCGCGCTCGGCGTGCTCAAGCTCGCGTCGCTCGTCGCCCCCGACGATCCGCTCGGCGCACGCCAGGCGCTGCGCGACGCCCGCGTCACCTCGGACGAGACGGCGGCGCGGGTCATGGCCCCCTGGTCCGAGGCCGCGCTCGATCGCATGGCGCTCGCCGCCGTGGAGCTCCTCGCCCCGTTTTTCTCGCGAGACTAGCGTCGTGAGTCCGCCTCTGCCGTGACGATTGACTCACGCCCCCCTCTCCTTCCTGCGGCGCGTCACGGGCTCGCCACGAGCGCGCTCCACGCCCGCTCGCGGCTCCTCTCTCGCCCGGCTTTCTTCGCTCCCTCGATTGCGGACCTCACGGCAGCGTAGTAGCTCCTGAAAAATGTCCACGACCGCACCGGCGCGCGAGGCCTCGGGTACCCGCGAAGCCTTCATTTTGCGCATCATCTACATCGTCTCGGCGTTGATCTGCGCCGTCGTCGCGTTCTTGATTTACGGCCCGCGGCCCACGACCGGCAAGCTCGACGTCGCGATGTTGCCGACGGTCAACGCCGGCCTCAACTCGCTCACGACCTGCCTGCTCGTCCTCGGCTACGCGCTCGTGCGCAAGAAGAAGATCGCGCAGCACCGCGCGGTGATGCTGGCGGCGTTCGCGAGCTCGGCGGCGTTCCTCGTCTCGTACGTCATCTACCACTGGTTCAAAGAGGGGCCGCACCCGTACACCGGCGCCTACCGCGGGCCGTACCTCTTCGTCTTGTTCACGCACATCGTGCTCGCCGCGGTCATCTTGCCGCTCGCGCTCGTGTCGCTCTATCGCGGCTGGGACATGCAGATCGCCAAGCACCGCAAGATCGCCAAGATCACGCTCCCGCTCTGGCTCTACGTCTCGGTCACGGGCGTCATCGTCTATGTGATGCTCTATCTCTAGCGAGGACTGCGAGTCGCCGGATCTCTAGCGAGGGCTGCGAGTCGCCGGCGACCGCGAGCCTCCGCCGAGCGTGAGGTCCGCGCGCACCATCATGGACGCGGCAGCGACGCACGGCAGCGCACCGCAGGCGACGCTTGAGTTGCGCCTGGCTCTTGCGTAACGTCCCCCGCTCGGTCGCTTGGCGACCTTTCGGGGAGCGGGGAAATGACGGAGGGAATGAGCGCGGGTGTGCCCGCGGCGGCTCGGACCGTCGCGCAGTCCCCCTATCACTTCGCGGCTTCCCGGCCCGGCACTTCACGGTGCATTCGTTCCGCGGGCGGGAGAAGCTCTCGGGTCTCCATCGCCTCGAGGTGATCGTGAGCTGCCCGAACGGCGAGGAGGTCGTCGAGCAGCTGTCGCTCGGCCAGCCCGCGTTGTTCGTAGGGCGCGTAGGCCACAGCACGCGGCGGTTCGGCGGCGTCGTCACGCGCGTCGATGCGCTCGGCGCGCGCGATAACGGTCGCGTCCACGAGTTCCGCATGCGGCTCGAGCCGCGGATGGCGCTGCTCAAGATGCGCAAAGGCTCGCGCATTTTTCAGCAGCTGCGCGTCGATCAGATCGTCGACGCCGTGTGCCGCAGCGTAGGGGTCGTCGGCGCGTGGCGCCTCATGAACCCGCTCCCGGCGCGCGAGTACTGCACGCAATACGAAGAGACCGACTTTCAATTCGTGACGCGTCTGTGCGCCGAAGCGGGCCTCTACTTCCACTTCGTGGCCGCCCCCGCAGAGGACATGGACCTGAGCGCCTTGTGGGACGGCACGGGCGCCCTCGCCGCGCCGGACGCGTGGTTCGGCCCCGAGGCGGTCGTGTTCAGCAACGACGCGTTCTTTTATCCCGCCATCGCCGATTCGGCGAGCGACGCGAGCCGTGTCACTGCGGACAGCGCGGCAGCGGCGGTGAGCCCTGCGCTTCGCTACGTCGCGCGGCAGGGCACGGCCGCCGCCAGTGAGGACATCGTCTCGCAGTTCGCCGCGCACGCTTCGCTGCGGCCCAACTCCGCCGAGTTTCGCGACTACGATCCCGCGCGACCGCAAGCGCCGCTCGTGGCGCGCGCCGCCCACGTGGAAAGCGACGAGCCCGGGGTGGCATCGGCCATCGCAGAGCTCGCCAAGGCTACCCTTGCCGACCGCCCGCTCGAGTCCCACGCGCTCGAGATCTACGAGCACCACGGCGCGTTTCTGTTCCCGCATTGGGATGGGTTGAGCGACGAGCCGGCGTTGATGTTGCGCCAGCACCGTCGCCGCGCGCGCGTGGCCAAGGGCGAGAGCGGCTGCTCACGCTTGGCTCCGGGTCATCGCTTCTCGCTCGAGGACCACGCGCAGGCCGAGCTCAATCGCGAGTGGGTCGTGACTGCGGTCGCTCATGAAGGCCACGCAACGCCGCCCGAGGGCGCGCTCGCCTGGCACGTCTACAAGAACCGCTTCGAGTGCGTGCCGGCCGACGTCACCTACTGTCCTCCTCGCCCCGCGCGAAAGAACGTCGCCGCACACACGACGGCGACGGTCGTCGGCCCGGCGGGCAACGAGATCCACACCGACGCAGATGGTCGCATCCAAGCTCGGTTCCAGTGGGATCGGCGTGGCAAATCCGACGACACGACCTGCTGGATTCGCACCATGCAGCCGTGGGCCGGCGAGGGCTACGGTGTCCAGTTCATCCCGCGCGTCGGCATGGAAGTTGTCGTCGCCTTCGAGGGCGGCGACCCGGACAAACCGCTGGTGCTGGGCTGCGTCCACAACGGCACGCACCCGCCGGGCTTTCCCCTTCCGAGCGACCAGACCCGCAGCGGATTCCGCACCAAGAGCTCGCCGACCGGTGCTGGCTATAATGAGCTGTCGTTCGACGACGCCTCGGGGAACGAGCAGATCTACCTGCACGCCCAGAGGGATCTCGACGAAGAGGTGGGAGGCAACCACACGCTCACGGTGGAGGGCGCGACCGTCGCGACCCTCGGTGGGAGTCGAGCGGAGAACGTCGCTGGCGACAGCTCGGACATCATCAGCGGAAACCACACTCTCCACATCGGCGGCGATGAGTCCAAGCGGGTCGATGGCAATCGAATCAACGTGGTCCGCGGCACCGAGGATGCCCGCGTGACCGGCGACTTCACGCTGCGACTCGAACGACGAGACACCCGCGACGTCCGCAGCCAAGCCGAGCATCGCTACGGCGACGACTTCACCACGCGCATTGCAGGAAACCACACGGTCATCGTGGGGCGGCACGGCGCGCATCGCTCGCTGACCATGCACACCGAGGGCACGACGACCCTCAGCGCCACGCGCGAGATTGTGCTCGAAGCGAATGGTGGACTCACTCTCAGGTGTGGGAACACGGCGATTCGCATTGGTGCCGATGGCATCGAGCTCACCGGACCGATGATTCGCGCCGCCGGAGAGTCCGGGGGACTCGAAGCCGGAAAAGAGGGCCTCAAGCTCCATTCCGCCGGTGTCTATGCCCAGCTCGCCGAGAAGCTCTTCGTGAAGACGGAGAGTACGACCCTGGCCATGGGCAAAGAGGTCAAACTCGACGGCCCGAAGATCCTCTTCAATTCTCCCGAACAGGCCACCGAGGCGCCGCCGCCCGAGCCGCCACCACCCACTGAAATCGAGCTCCTGAGCCACGATGGGAAGCCGTTGGCCAATCAGCGCTTCGTCGTCGAGCTCGAGGACGGCTCGCAACGGTGTGGCGTCACCGATAAGGATGGCAAGGCAGCGCTGGATCTGACCAGCAGTGGGAAGATCCGATTTCCCGAGCTCACCGACGTTCAACCCCTGTGTGCCAACGTCGGGTGAGACAGCTCCCTCTGGATATCTCTGTACCGAAGGGCGGAGAATGGATCCCCGAACGTGCCCAAGCCATCCGCAGTTTCTGGTCCTGAAAAGTCGAACGGAGCGGGCCCCCGCGACCA
>SYFR01000127.1 GCA_005800325.1 Myxococcales bacterium
CCGGTGGGCAGCGTCGGCGGGGTGGGCGGGGCAGGCGGGGCAGGCGGGGTCGGCAACGGCGAGTCGTCGTCCCCGCTGTTCTGCGAGCCGGGGTGCGTGCCGCTGCTCTGGTCGCCCGACTGGCCACCAGACGGCTCTCCGGACTGCTCCCGCGACTGGCCACCAGACCGCGCGACCCAAGGCGCCGCAGGGCGCACCCGCGACCGCCCCGGCTCCGCTCGAGCTGGCGCATGGCGTCCCGCCGCCGCGAGCCAAGCCGCTCACGGGGCGCTCGCCGGTCGAGCCACCGAGCACCCCGGGCGATCCGCGCGCCGCGTAGCATCGGGCCTGCGCGCACGGGGTTTCGTCGGAGCGAACGAAGGAGGCATGCCATGAAGCGACTCGCACGTGTCTTGATTCCTCTCGCCGTGGCGCTCGGCGTCACGGGCGCCCGGCGATTGAATTGCGTCACCCGTTTCGCTTGGCCGCTCGCTCGGGCGGCGCTTTCGCGATAAGCGTCCCCTGCGATGTCCGACGCGCTGATCGTGAGCTGCCACGGGACCGTCGCGCGGCTCGAGGATCTGCCCGCGTTCTTGCGCAACATTCGCCGTGGTCACGAGGCGCCTCCCGAGCTCGTGGCCGAGGTGCGCCGCCGCTTCGAGCACATCGGCGGCTCGCCGCTGATGGAGATCACCGCGCGCCAAGCGGCGGCCCTCGAGGCGAGGCTCGGCCTCCCGGTGCGCGTCGCCGGCCGCCTGTGGGCCCCCTATCCCGCGGAGGTCGTGGCCGAGCTCGCGCGCCTTGGCGTGCGCCGGCTCGTGTCGCTGCCGCTCGCGCCCCAGTCCGTCGACGTCTATCACGCGGCGCTCGCGCCCGCCTGCGCCGAGCACGCGCTCGAGCTCGTCCGCGTCCCGCCCTGGGGCACCGAGCCCGTCCTCATCGAGGCGTTCGCGAGCGCCCTCGAGACCGCCGCAGCGGCGCGGGCCGTCCCTCGCGGCGAGCTCGGCGTCATCCTCTCGGCGCATAGCCTCCCGTTGCGCGTGCTCGCGAGCGGCGACCCGTACGAGCAGCAGTTTCGCGCCATGGCCGAGCTCGTCGCGAGCGCGCTCGTGGCCCGCGGCTTCACCGGCTCGCTCGTGCGCGTCGCCTTTCAGAGCCAGGGCTTCGGCGCCGACGCGTGGCTCGGCCCGACGCTCGAGGACACGCTCGCGGAGCTGCGCCGCGACACCGCGCACGTGCTCCTCGGAGCCATCGGCTTCGTCGCCGAGCACGTCGAGACGCTCTACGATCTCGACGTCGAGGCCCGCGCGCTCGCCGAGCGCCTCGGCTACGGCACCTTCCTTCGCATGCCCGCGCTCGACGACGCCCCGCGCTTCATCGATGCGCTCGAGCTCGTCGCCCGCCGCGCCCTCGCGAGCTGCGAGTTGGTTGGTCAGTTGCTGCTCAGGGACTGACGGCCAGCCCGGCACTTCCGCGCGCGCCCGAGCCCCTTCGATGCGTGTCACGCGGCGCTGGCGCCCGCATGAATCGTGGCGCTAGTGTTGCGAACCAGAGATGACTCGCGGCGCGCTCCCCGCCCTCGCCTTCGCCCTCGGCGCGGCCTTGCTCACGACCGGGCCGGCGCGCGCCGACGACGCCCTCGACCGCGCCCGCGCGGCGCTCGCGGCGAGCCGCTACGAAGAGGCCGAGCCGCTCCTCACCGAGGCGATGAAGGGCCCCGCGAAGAACGAGGCGCGCCTCCTCGAGGGCCGGCGACTCCTCTACACCGGCCGCTACGACGAGGCCGCGACCCTGCTCACGAAGCTGTCGAAGCTCGACGCGCTCCGTCGGAAATCCGTGCCGTTGCTCGCCGAGGCGCTCGTACGCATGGGCAAGCGGGCCGAGGCGCTCACCGAGCTCGAGGCGCTCGCCGACGACGCCGAGGCCCACCGCGCGCACCTGCTCCACGGCGAGCTGCTCGTGGCGAGCGGCAAGCGCCGCGAAGCCGAAGAGCCGCTGATGAAGGTCGTCGAGGCGTACAACTCCGACGCCATCCGCTCCGACGACGCCGAGGGTCTGTCGCTCGTCGGCCGCGCCGCCTACGTCATGCGCGCGTACCGCGACGCCAACAACGCCTTCAACCAGGCGGAGCGTGCCGGCGCCGACAAGCGCGTCGAGACGCTCCTCTGGCGCGCGGAGCTGTTCCTCGACAAGTACGACCCCGGTCACGCGGCCGAGGTCACCAAGATGGCCCTCGCGCTCGCACCGAACGACCCGCGCGCGCTCGTCACGATGGCGCACGTCAAGCTCGAGCAGGCGATGGACTTCGGCGCCGCCGAGGAGCTCATCGACAAGGCGCTCGCGGTCGACGGCAAGCTCGCCGAGGCGTACTTCGTGCGCACCGGCCTCGCGCTCCGCAACATGGATATTCCGGCGGCGCTCGCCGCGGTCGACGCGGGCCTAGCCGTCGACGCGACGAACCTCGCGCTCTTGTCGATCAAGGCGGCGACCCGCTACCTCGCCGAGGACCACGCGGGCTTCGACGCACTCGAGCGCGCGACGCTCGCGCAGAACCCGGAATTTGCGCGCTTTTACGTCATCGTCGGCGAGTTCGCCGAGTGGGAGCACCGCTACGACGAGATCGTCCGCCTCATGAGGAAGGCCATCGCGGTCGATCCGGGCGAGGCGCGCGCGCATGCGGCGCTCGGCCTGAATCTCAGTCGCGACGGCGACGACGCGGGCGGCCTCGATGCCCTGAAGAAGGCGTGGAAGGTCGATGCCTTCAACGTCCGCGTCTACAACACGCTCAACTTCTACGAGACGACGGTCGACAAAGAGTACGTCACGGTCGATGGCGCGCGCTTTCGCATCCGCTACCACAAGGACGAGAAGGCGGTGCTCGAGCGCTACCTGCCGAAGATGCTCGAAGATGCCTACGCGAGCATGGCGGCGCGCTACCGCTTCTCGCCCGCGGAGCCCATCGCCATCGAGATGTACGCCGATCCGCAGCACTTCAGCATCCGCACGAGCGGGCTGCCGGCGGTCGGCATTCAAGGCGTGTGCTTCGGCAAGACCCTCGCCGCCCTCAGTCCGAGCGCGGGCAGCTTCAACTGGGGAATGATCGTGTGGCACGAGCTCGCCCACGTCTTTCACATCCAGCAGAGCAAGAACCGCGTGCCGCGCTGGTACACCGAGGGCCTCGCCGAGTACGAGACCATCATTGCGCGTCCCGAGTGGCGCCGCGAAGAAGAGGTCAGTCTCTACTTCGGTCTGCGCGACGGCAAGATCCCCAAAGTCGCGAGCTTCAACAGCGCCTTCACGCACGTCGACAATCCCCAGGACGTCGTCATGGCCTATTACGCCGCAAGCCAGGTGGCGGTGTTCGCCTCCGAGCAGTTCGGCTTCGCGGCCTACGCGAAGCTCTTGCCGGGCTGGGCTGCGGGCAAGCCCACGACCGAGCTCGTGGCCGCATCGCTCGGCGTCGACGCCGACGAGCTCGACCGGCGCTACCGCGCGTGGCTCGAGCCGCGGCTCGCCCGCTACAAGACGCAGTTCATGCCCGACCTCGCGCCGCCGGCCTCGGTGGCGGTCGCGCGCGCCGGTGTCCGCGCCGAGCCGAGCAGCGCCAAGAAGCACGTCGCCCTCGCGCTCGCGCTCCTCGCGGGCGGCGAACACGCCGAGGCCGCGAGCGTGCTCGCCCTCGCGCTCGGTCTCGAGCCGACTGAGCCGAACGCCCTCTTTCTCAGCGTGCGGCTCGCCTTCGCCAAGGACGAGTTCGACTGCGCCAAGAAGGCGCTCGACAAGCTCCTCGGCGCGAAACACGACGGCTATGCGGTACGCATGAAGGCCGCCGACCTCGCGGAGAAGCAGGAGGAGCTCGACAAGATGCGCGAGCACCTGTTCGCCGCGAGCCGCTTCGATCCGACGCAAGCCGAGCCGCTGCAGGCGCTCTACGATCTGGCCCGCAAGCGCAAGGACGACGCCGAGCAGCTCTTCGCGCTGCGGGGCCTCGCCAAGCTCGATCAACACGACCGCCGCGTGTGGCGCCGGCTGCTCCACCTGCTCGTCGAGCGAGGCGAATGGGAAGAGGCGCGCATCGTCGGCGAAGGAGCGATGTTCGTCGACGTGATGAACCCCGAGGTGCACTACGACTACGCGCGCGCGCTCGCGCGGACCGGCCGCCACGTCTCGGCCATCTTCGAGCTCAACAGCGCCATCAAGTCGCGGCCCGAGCCGAAGCTCGCGGCGAAGATCTATCGCAGCCTGGCGACAGGCTACGCCAAGCTGAAGAAGCCCGAGTGGGCCGAGACCGCAAAGCAGCTCGCCGAGCGCATGGACGCGGCAGCGACGGCCGGTGGACGCGAAGAGGAGTCGCCGGGCGGCGCGAGCGAGCCCTCCGAATAGGGTGCGCTACCCCTCGCGCGGCTACTCCTCGTGCGGCTCCGCGTCGCAGCGGCCGCGATCGCTAGCCCTCGTGCGGCTCCGCGTCGCGAAGCCCGAGCGCCTTGCACTTCTTGTAGAGGTGGCTGCGCTCGAGATCGAGCCCGCGCGCGGCTCTGGCCATCTGCCCACCGTGGTGCAGGATGGCTTCCTCGAGGATCGTGCGCTCCGCTTCTTCGGCCAGCACACGGAACGGGATCCCCGGGCGAAACAGGCCCGCCTGCTTCGCGGCGACCGCAGCGCCGAGGCACGCGTCGACGTCGCTCGGCTCGATGCGCGCGTCGCTGGTCAAGATGACGAGACGCTCG
>SYFR01000128.1 GCA_005800325.1 Myxococcales bacterium
AGTGCCGCAGCTTGTGCGGCGAGACCGGCTTGTCGATGCCGGTCGCGCGCGCGTGAAGCACGATGCGCTTCCAGAGCGCCTGACGCGTCAGCGGCTCGCCGCTCGGGCCGAGGAACACGACACTAGCGCGGGCGGCGCGCGGGTGGGCGGCGCGATCCACGAGGTAGGCGTCGAGCGCCTCGAGCGCGACGTCGCCGAGCGGAACGAGCCGCTGCTTGTTGCCCTTGCCGAACGCGCGCACAACGCCGCGGCGACGGTCGACGTCCGCGAACGTAAGCGTGCACACCTCGCTGACGCGCAGACCGGCCGCGTACATGATCTGCAGCATCGCGTGATCGCGGCGCCCCCGCGGCGTACGCAAGTCCGGCGCGGCGAGCAGGCTCCTCACCTCGGCGACGTTCAGCACGGTCGGCAGCCGCCGCCCGAGGCGCGGCCGCTCGACGAGCTCGCACGGATCCACGGAGAGGATCTTCTCGCGCAAGAGGTAGCGGCAAAAGCCGCGCACGCTCGAGAGGTAGCGCGCGACCGACCGAGCCGACAGCCCCGCGCGACCGAGCTCGACGACGAACGCCGAGATCGCCGGCTGCACGAGCCCGGACGGTTCGACGACACCCTGGCCTTCGAGCGACTCCGCGAAGCACGCGAGGTCGCGCCCGTAGGCTTCGACGCTGCGCCGCGCGAGTCCACGCTCGACGCGGAGGTGCGCGAGGTACCCGTCGATGGCCGTGTCCATGACTCCATTGTGCAGGACGATCGCGACCGCGGGCAAAACGCTCTCATCCCCGCTTCTCGCGCGGCACGGCGCGGGGCAAGATGAACTCGGAGCCAACGAGGAAATGACACCGGGCGACGACACGGGACGGGGGTCCTTCGTGATCCTCGAGGCCGCAGAGCCGTCGCCCGTGGTCGTGGAGATCCCGCACGCCGGGCTCGACCTCGACGCCGAGACGCTCGCGTGGATCGTCGCGCCCGCCCGCAGCGTCGCACGCGAAGCGGATCTCTACGTCGACCGCCTCTTCGCGGAAGCGCCGAGCCTCGGCGCGACGACCCTCGTGGCTCACGGCAGCCGCTTTGCGATGGATCTCAACCGCGCCGAGGACGACTACGACGGCGACGCGGTCGTCGGCGGCCCCCCGGGCGACCGGCCGCGCGGCGCGATCTGGCGCCTCACGTCAGACGGCCTGCCGGTCCACTCGGAGCGCATTTCCCGGGAAGAGCTCGAGCGACGCGCGGCGCGGTACTGGCGGCCCTACCACGCGGCGCTCATCGGCCTCTTGGAGGAGCGCCGAGCGCGCTTCGGGCACGCGGTTCTCTTGTGTGCTCACTCGATGCCGTCGCCGCGCTCGCGCGGACTGCGAGGCCTCGTCCCGCCGCGCGGGGCCGACGTGGTCCCCGGCACGCAAGGGCGCACGACCGCCGCGCCGGCGTGGATCGATCTCGTCGAGCGCGTCGCACGCGAGCACGGGCTCGAGGTGGAGCACGACACGCCGTATCGCGGCGGCTACTCGACCACGCACTACGGCCGCCCTGCCGCCGGAGTCCACGCGGTGCAGCTCGAGCTGGCGCGGCGCCTGTACATGGACGAGCGCACCTTGAGCGTGGACAAGCCGGGATTTGCGCGCGTGCGGGACTTCGCTGGCGCGCTCGTTCGTAACCTCGTGGACGAGGCGCGACGGGTGTATGGTAGCGGCGCGCCCCACGAAGCCCGTCGATGAGCGCCGCTGACCCCGACTCCGAGATCCAGGCGGACGACTCGTCGACGGACGACCCACCGCCAACGGGCCCCGTGCTCGCATCGGACGCGCTGCGCGAGGAGCTCGCCCCACAAGAGCCGCTCGGACGTGCCTCGCGCGCCTGGTGCTGCGTCATCGGGCTCACGTTGCTCGCGATCGCCGGGTTCTCCCCGGGCACGGCCCCGCGCATCGCGTGTGCCGGCGTCGGCCTCGCAACGATCGCGAGCGGCGCCATGCCCCTCGGGTACCTCGCGCGCGCGCACAGCATGGTGGCCCTCGCGCTCGGCCTCGGGCTCTCCGCCGCGTTGGGCCTTAGCCCGCTCCCCGGCCCGCCTGGCTCACTCGAGGCGGGCTCGCTCGCCCCGGGCTCCCTCGACCCGGTGCTGCTCTCGCGCCTGCTCGCCACGGTCCCGCTTCCCGCGGCGTTGCTCTTCCGCGCACGCTATCGCGCCTACGCGGGAGCGCGACGCATCCTCGCCCTCGGCCTCGCGCTCGAGGCACCCTTCGTCGCGGCCGCGGCCAGGCGCGGGGCTGGCGAAGCCGTGGTGCAGGTGGCGACCGGCATCGCCGCGCTCTCGGTCCTCGCCAGCATCTTCGGCTTCATGGGTAGCCACGCGCGCATCGCCGGAGACCACCTCGCCGCCCTCATCATCACGTCGATCGCGGCCGAGTCTGCGGTCGCCTGCCTCGCCCCGGCGCAGCTCGCTTCCCTCGGTGCCGCCGGAGCTCCTCCCGCGATCGCGCAGATCGGGCTCGGCGCGGTCGCCCTCGCCGGGGTCGCAGCGCTCGGAACGCTCGGTCTCTTTCAGGTGCTCGCCGCGCGCCACTGGAAGCGTGCGCGCCAGATCGACGTGCTGAGCGCGGTCCCCGAGCCGCCTCCGCCCCCGCCGTCGCGCACCTCGCACCCCGACTCCTGGTCGACGCACTCCTGAGCGGGGAGTCGAGACGACGCTCACGAGATTCGCGCGCTCCGCTCCTGGTACGGCGGGCCTCAGCGACGTGCCCCTTGCTGCGCCGCGGTCGTGCCCCTAAGCCTGCGCGCGTGTCACGACTCTTGATCGGACTCTCGGAGCTCACGGGCTCGATCACCCGCTACGCCGAGCGCTTCGGAGTCGTCGAGCTCCATCCCGTCGACGCGGCCCTCCCAGGCCAGAAGACGCTGCGGAAATGGCGTGCCGCGGTCTCGCCGGCGTTCGCGTTCAGCGTCGTGTTGCCGCGCGTCGTCGGCGCGCTCGGCACGGGCGACGCCGTCGACGAGGCGATCAAGATTTCGCTCGCGGCGGCGCGCGCGGTCGAGGCGGGGGCCATCGTGCTCGCGACGCCCCCCACCGTGCGCCCGACTCCGAAGAACCGGGAGCTCATCGCGGCGCTCGCGGCCCGCGTACGGCGCGACGGCCATGTCGTCGCCTGGCAGCCGAGCGGCCTCTGGACCGAGGACGCCGCGCTCGAGGTCGCATCGGAAAATGGCCTGCTGCTCGTGCTCGACGTGAGCCAATCCGAGCTTCCGCCCGGGCCCATCGTGTACACGCGCATTCGCTCGCTCGGCCGCTCCGCACGCCTCGGCGTCGACGCGATCGACCGCATCGGCCGCCGACTCGCGGGGCGCAAGGAGGCCTTCGTCCTCGCCGACGAGTCGCTCGGCCGCGCGCTCGTGCGGGCGCTTCCCGATGCCGTGGCGCGCCACGAGCGAGGAGGCACCGTGCCGCAGCTCTTCCGCGCGACCGCGCTGTTCGAGGCCGAGGACGAGGAGCAGTGACGTGAGCGCCGGCAAGGCGATCGCGAGCCATGGCGAGGCCAACCGCGCAGCGAACGACGCGCTCGAAGCCGGCGGCAACGCGGTCGACGCCGCGATCGCAGGATTCTTCGCGCTCGCCGCCGCCGAGCCGGGCGCGCTCTTGTCGCCGCTCGCGATCCTGTGGGGCGGCGTTGGGCAAGCGCCGCGCACCATCGACGGCCGCGCCGCCCAGCCGGGGCTCTCGCTCGCCCGTCCTCGCGGCCTTCGTGGCGACGACGCGCCTCCGCCAGGCGCGCTCGCGGCGGCGCCACGGTCACTCGCCGCGCTCGCGGTGGCGCATGCCTACAGCGGGTCGCTCGCCTTCGGGGCGCTCGTCCGCCCCGCAGCTGCGCTCGCAAAATCACTCGGAGCCCTCCGGCGAGCTGAGCTCTTGCGCGCCGTCGCCTCGCAAGGTGCGACCGCGCTCGTGCACGCCGACGTGCTGCGCGCGCTCTTGGCCGCGGGCGGACCGCAAGCGGGCGGCGCCCTGAGCGAGGTCGATCTGCGCGCGCCGGTCCCGTCCGACGTGCGCGTCCCCTTCGTCACGCTGCCGAGCGGCCTCCTTGCCGCGCTTCCGGCAACGCACGAAGACGCGCCGACAGCAACGCGGCGCGCGGGCGAGGCCGTCGTCGCCGCCGAGCCCAACGGCCTCGTGGCGGCGCTCGCCTGCTGCCCCGA
>SYFR01000129.1 GCA_005800325.1 Myxococcales bacterium
CGGCGTCTACCTCATCGCGCGCACCTCGTTCGTGTTCGCGCTCTCGCCCGCCGCGATGGCGGTAGTCGCCCTCACCGGCGCGCTCACTGCCCTCTTCGCCGCGAGCATCGCGTTCGCGCAGAACGATCTCAAGAAGGTGCTCGCGTATTCGACCGTGAGCCAGCTCGGCTACATGTTCGTCGGCGTCGGCTCGGGCGCGTTCGCCGCCGGATTCTTCCACGTCATCACGCACGCGTTCTTCAAGGGCTGCCTCTTCCTCTGCGCGGGCTCGGTCATCCACGCGATGCACGCGCGCATCCACGACGAGGCGGCCTCGCAGGACATGCGCAACATGGGCGGCCTCAAGCGCCACCTGCCGATCACCCACGCGACCTACCTCGTCTCGTGCCTCGCGATCGCCGGCTGCCCGCCCCTGAGCGGCTTCTGGTCGAAGGACGAGGTGCTCTTCAAGGCCTTCACGAACACCGTGAAGGGAGGGCCGACGCAGTGGGTACCGCCCGCGTGGTTCGGCACCGCGATCTACGCCATCTGCCTCGCCGCGGCCGTGTGCACCGCGTTCTACATGTTCCGCTCGTATTTCCTCACTTTCTGGGGGGATTTCCGCGGCTGGAGCATCGTGGGCGGCGCCGCTTCGCACGGGCACGACGATCACGGGAATAACGATCACGGGCACCATCACCACGAGCCTGGCGAGCCGGCCTCGGGCCCCGCTCCGCACGAGTCGCCGTGGCAGATGACGCTACCGCTCGGCGTGCTCGCGTTCCTCGCGCTCGTCGGCGGTTTCCTCTACGCCGAGCCGCTGCACATCGCGCCGCTCGAGCACTTCTGGAGCCCCGTGTTTGCCAAGGCGCAAGCCAACATCGTCGCCCGCGCCGGCAGCGCCGCGCTCGTCTTTCCGATGCTCGCCGTCGGCGCCGCCGCGTTCGCCGTCGGCACCGGCGCCGCCTACTACGTCTACGTGATGCAGAAGGGCGCGCCCGCCGCCGCGCTCGTCAAGGCGATGCCGCGCATGCACCGGCTCGTCTTCGACAAGTGGCGCATCGACGAGCTCTACGACCTCACCATCCTCGGCTTCATCGACGCGCTCGGCGACACGGCCGCGTCGATGGATCGGTGGCTCATCGACGGTGTCATCGCGCGCCTGACGGCCGCCGTGACGCAGTTCGCGGGCGCCGTGCTGCGCCTGTTCCAGACCGGCCGCGTGCAGGTCTACGCCGCCTCGATGGTCCTCGGCGCCTCGGCGCTCGGGTGGTTCGTGCTCACGCCCCACGCCCACGCCTCCGTCGACGCGACAGCGCTCCGTGGCGCCGGCGAGCTCGTGCTGACCGCCGCCCCCGGACGCGGCTACAGCTATCGCTTCGTCGCACCGGGCGAGGCCACGCCGCCCGAGTTCGGCACCGAGCGCAAGCACACGCTGAAGCTCGCCGCCTGCGAGACCAAGAGCGTCCGCCTCGAGGTAAAGAACCTCTTTGGCAACGTCGACGAAGCCACCTTCACGGATTGCCGCGAGCTTCGCCCCGGATGCTGCAAGCCCGAGGGCACGCCGCCCGACGACGCCGCGCCGAAGAAGAGCGCCGCGCTCGAAGAAGGAGGCGCGCGATGAAGAACATGAGCACCATGGGCATGCTCGTCCCGGCGATCCTCGCCGCGATCGTGGCCGCAATCCTCCCGCGCCAGGCGCGCAACACACACCGCGCCGCGCTCGCCGTCACGACCTTCGCGCTGGTGCTTTCCATCGGGTGGCTCTGGCCGGCCGCCGACGCCGCGAGTGGCGCCGCAACCAAGGAGGCCGCAAGTGGGGCCGCCGGTGGGGCCGCAGCCAACGCGGAGTGGCCGCACCTCTTGAACCTCCTCATCGGCCTGCCGATCGCCGGCGGCATCGCGGTGTTGTTCCTGCCGCGTCAGCTCCCGAGCCTGCTGCGCGGCGTCACCTACGCCGTGTTCGCGGTGAGCTTCGTCGGGTCGCTCGCCCTGCTCTCCGTGCCGATGACGCCGGGCTGGCACTTTCAATACATCACCCCGTGGATCGAGCCCGCCGGGATCCGCTGGCACGTCGCCGTCGACGGCATGAGCGTGTGGCTCATCCTCCTGACGACCTTCACGACGCCCATCGCCGCGTTCGCCTCGTTCGGCTCGATCCGCACGCGCCACAAGGAGCTCTGCGCCGCGCTCCTCATCTTGCAGGGCGCGATGATCGGCGCCTTCGTCGCGCTCGATCTGTTCGTCTTCTACGTCTTCTGGGAGCTGATGCTCGTGCCCATGTTCCTGATGATCGGGATCTGGGGCGGCGCCGAGAAGATCAAGGCGAGCGTGAAGTTCTTCCTCTTCACGATGACCGGCTCGGTGCTGATGCTCGCGGCGATGGTCTACCTCGTGTGGACCTACCATCAGCTCACCGGGCAGTGGTCGTTCGACTACCTCGCGCTCTCGCGCGTCGTCTTGCCGGATCGGCAGGCCCCGATCGCGCTGACGGCGCAGTTCCTCTGCTGGCTCGCCTTCTCGCTCGCGTTCTTCATCAAGGTGCCGATGTGGCCGCTGCACACGTGGCTGCCCGACGCGCCTGTGCAGGCGCCGACCGGCGGCTCCGTCAGCCTCGCCGCGGTGATGCTGAAGCTCGGCACCTACGGGTACCTGCGCTTCTCGATGGGCCTCTTCCCCTATCGCTCGGCGCTGCTCGCCGGCAACCTCGGCGCCTTCGCGATCATGGGCGGCATCCTCTACGGCGCCCTATGCGCCTGGAAGCAAGACGACGTGAAGCGCCTCGTCGCTTACTCGTCGGTCGCGCACCTCGGCTTCGTGATGCTCGGGCTCTTCGGCGCGACGTCGAGCGGCATCGAGGGCGCCATCTTGCAGATGGTCAACCACGGCATCGCGACGGGCGCGCTCTTCCTCCTCGTCGGCGTCCTCTACGATCGCCGGCACACGCGCCTCGTGACCGAGTTCGGCGGCATCGCCAAGGTGATGCCCGTCTACACGGTGCTGTTCCTCATCGTCACGATGGCCTCGATCGGCGTGCCCGGCACGAACGGCTTCGTCGGGGAGTTCATGATCATCGCCGGCACGTTCGTCTCGCGGCGCTTGAATCAGTTCGGCCCCATCGAGGCGATCGGCGCTGCCTTCGGCGTCATCCTCGCGGCCGTCTACATGCTCGGCGTCGTACAGAAGGTCTTCTTCGGACCGCTCACGAACCCGAAGAACAAGCGCCTCACCGACATCACCACGCGCGAGGCCGTGGCGCTCGCGCCCCTCGTCGTCGCCATCTTCGTCATCGGCCTCTTTCCGAGCCTCTTGCTCGACCGCATGACGCCCGCTGTGAGCGCCTTCTCCGCGCAATACGTGAAGTCCTTCACCGAGGCGCCCGATCACCCGACGGCCGCGCGCCTCTTGCCGCGATCGTTCTTCACCGAGGCCTACATGACCGGCGCGCCCGCTCACGAGGCCCCGAGCCCCGCACCAAGCCCTGCGCCGAGCCCAGCACCCGCGGCCGCCGCCGAGCGCCCCGCACCCACGATCCCCGCGCGCACGATCCCTCCAGGCGTCGCGCCCCAGCCCGCGCGCGCGCAAGACGGAGGCCACCGATGACTCGCACGGCATTGACCGACTCGGTGTTCGTGGCGCTCGCGCCCCTGCTCGTCGTCGCGTTCGGCGGACTCGGGCTGATGCTCACCGAGGTCTTGAGCAAGCGCCCCGCTCGCGAGGGCAGCCACGAGAGCGGCCCCTCGAGCGATCTCGCGCTCGCCACGTTCATCACCATGGTCGCGGGCGCCGTCGTGTCGCTCTCGCTCTGGCTCGTCGGCCCCGAGACCCTCGGCGGCGCCAAGGCCGCGCTGCCGTTCCTCGTCGTCGATCGCTTCACGCTCTTCTTCGATTTCGTCTTGTGCCTCGGCGCAGGGCTCGCGGCGCTCACGGCCGGCGGCTACCTGCCCGAGCACAAACTCGATCGTGGCGAGTTCTATCCGCTGCTCACCTTCTCGACCGTCGGCGCGATGATCCTCGCGGCTTCGGGGGATCTGCTCTCGCTCTTCATCGGGCTCGAGACGATGTCGCTCGGCGTGTACGCGATGGTCGGCTTTCGCCGCGGTTCCCTCCGCTCGACCGAGGGCGCCATCAAGTACTTCCTGCTGGGCTCGTTCGCCGCGGCGCTCTTACTCTACGGCGGCGCGCTCGCCTACGGCGTCACCGGCAGGACCGATCTCGCCGGGATCGCCGCAGCGCTGAAGACCATCGCGGGCGCAGACGTCGGGCTGATGCTGATCGCGATGGTGCTCGTGCTCGCGGGC
>SYFR01000130.1 GCA_005800325.1 Myxococcales bacterium
GGCCGGGGCGACCGGCGTTAGCACAGGTCATGAGTCGCTGCGTCACGCCCGGGTGCTCCTTGCCATTGGCGAGCTCGGTGAGGCCGAGCGCGTCGTCGCCCAGGTGCTCGAAGAAGAGCCGAGCGATGAGACCGCGCTCTCGCTCTGCGCGACGGTCAAGCACCGGTCGGGCGAGCTCACGCTGGCGATCGCCATCTGGGCGGAGCTCGCGTTGAGTCGCGGCGGTGCGTCGACGGGGCGCAGCCAGATCCAGGCGCTCCTCGGCCTCGCGCGCGCTCCCGAGCGCAACGCGGGGGAGTTCATGGCCGCCGGGCGTTTCCACCTCGTGCGCAAGCCGGCGCTCTACCTCGAGCTCGAGCCGGCGTTTAAGCTCTACGTAGCCAGGCGCCCGCTCGAGGCGCGCCGCTACGTAGAGGCCGTCGCCGACAAGGTTCGAGCGCGCGACCGCAGCGTCTACCGGCTCGCGATGTTGAGCCACGCATGGATCAGCGAGCACATCGGCGAGCTCGAGCAAGCCGCAGCCACGCTCGAGCTGCTCGGCCGGGAGCGCGATTTCGCGGCCGATGTCGAGCGCGTGCTGATGCTCGCGAACGTCTACCAGCAGATCGGGACGAGCGAGCGGCTGACCGCGGCCATCCACATCTACCGCTATCTCGAAGGCACGCTTGGCCTCGACCGGGCGCTGCTCGGGCAGGTGGCGCGCTGCCACGAACGCGTGGGCCACGGGGAGGACGCGGCGCGCTTCGAGCGGCGCCACTTGGCGCACTTTCGCGAGGTCATGGACCGTCCGAGCGCGGTCGACGTCGTGGCCGTGGCGAGCGTGCGCTACCTGCCGCTCGCGCGCCTCTTGCCGGCGTTTCGCGACGACGAGCCCGGGAGCGCGGCGCTCCTGCTGCTCGGCGAAGAGCACGAGCGGCTCGGGACCCGCGAGCGCGGCATCGCCCTCGGGCTCGCGGGTGAGCACGAACGCGCGGAAGAGGTGCTTGCGCGTTCCCAGCACGCGCTCGACTTCGCGTACCGCGGTGACGTCGCGCGGCTCTCGGGAGACGGCGCGCGCGCCCGCGGATTTTACGAGGCATCCCTGCGCGAGCTCGGCGCGACGGAGCTCGACGGGGTCGCGTGGATCGCCGGCAACCTGCTCGACGGCGCCCTCTCGGTCGAGTCGGCGCCGGACTCCCAAGAAGCAGGAGCCCGCCTTGTCGAGAGCGGGCATGAAGCGAGCGGCGCTGGGCAGCACGATGCCGCGTCGCTGCACGCCGTCGCGTCCATGCCGGCGTGGCGCTCGCGCGTGACCGCGGCGCTCGAGCAGCGCGTCGAAGTGTGCCCAGAGGAGCCTCGGGCGTGGCGCCGGCTCGGTCTCGCCCACGCGCTCTCGGGGAACGAAGAGGCGGTGGCCGAGTGCGACGCGCGCGCGGTCGTCCTCGAACAGGCGCAGCACCAGGACCGCCAAAGCATCGGCCACGCACGAGCGGCGGCCGTGTACCAGTTCGGCGGCATGGCGCACGGGCTCGTGCACGAGCTATGGGCGCAGCGCGAGCCGATCGGCACGGGCAGCGGCGGGCACCTCCCGCTCGAGAACCTCCACGGCAACCTCTCGGACGAGATGCGCCGCGACGTGCGAAACGTGTTCTATGCAGTCCGTGAGTTCGCGCTGGTCCGGCTCCGGCACCTCGCGCTCGGCATCGACGACTACCATTACCGCTTCAAAGTCACGAAAGAGGACGAGGAATCCGGTGGGCGCTCCGCCGGCCTGCCGACGGCGCTCGCCTTCTTGTCGGTATTCATCCAGCGGCCGCTCTTGCCGCGCACCGTCGCGACGGGCGCCATCGTCACCGACGCGCACCGCGCGATGATGGTCACGCCGGTCGGCGACGTCGACCACAAGGTGGCGGCGTCGTACCACTGGCAGGCGGAGCGCGTGCTCTTGCCGGCGGGCAATCGCGCCACCCTCGCGGCGTCGGCGGCGTTGCCGCG
This sequence comes from Myxococcales bacterium, assembly GCA_005800325.1. Taxonomy (GTDB): domain Bacteria; phylum Myxococcota_A; class Polyangia; order Polyangiales; family Polyangiaceae; genus SYFR01. The sequence continues at coordinate 1,975 of SYFR01000130.1, forward strand.
CGCGGTCGCCGACGGGCTCGTCGTCTACGTCGCGACCCTCGACGATGCCGTGCGGGCTGCCTTTGGCGGCGATCTCTTCGCGTGAAGCAGGTTCGGCGGCGAAGCGACGGTCGTGGAGACGCGCTTCGCCGCCTGGTTGTTCCGGGTGCTCGCCCGGGGATGCGTCACGTGTTGTAGACGAACGGGAAGGTCTGCGCGACGCGGCGCGGATCGGTCGCGCGAAGCTCGGCGAGCCACTGCTCCTCGACCGTCGAGTGCGAGAGGCCGCCGAGGCCGACGGCAGGCTGGGCCCAAGGCGTGAACGACGGCGCGCCGAAGACGTTGGCGTAGCCGGCGGCTTGCGGGACCTGCGCGGCCAGCGTCTGGCCATAGAGGCTCTGCAGCGCCTGGAACTGCGGCAGGCTCGTGTGCTGCAGGCCATACGGAGTCGCCGCGAAGACGGCGTAAGGCGACTGCATGGGGGGAATGCCCACGCTGGCTTGCGGCATGGTGCCGAGCGCGCCAATCGGAGCGATCGGCGGCTGCGCGAACGCGACGTTCGGGATCATCGCGCTGTGCTGGAGGCCGTGCACCGAGAGCCGCACCTGATTGAGTGCCTCGATGGTCTGGACGATGCGGTCATTGAGGAGCTGCAGCTTCTTGATATCGACTCGTGCTTCCATGATGTTCCTTTGGTTTCTGTTGGATTGTGTCAATACGTAGTGGGTCGCGGCCCTGACCGGTGAGCGGCTCGTGGACGCATCAGCGAACGGGCCGGTGAACGGGCCGGTGAACGGGCCGGTGAACGGGCCGGTGAACGGGCCGGTGAACGGGCCGGTGAACGGGCCGGTGAACGGGCCGGTGAACGGGCCGGTGACCGGGCCAGTCGGCGACGAC
>SYFR01000131.1 GCA_005800325.1 Myxococcales bacterium
GCAGACGCCACGGCGCTGCGGGCAGGACTTGAGCGCAGGCGACGCGGTCTTGTAAACCTTGTCGTTGCGACCCTGGTGGATGAGCTGACTAATGGTCGGCATGGGATAGAAATGTCGGGCAAATCACGCCCGCAAGTTTGGGGACGCGGACAATACTCGGGCACCGCACTAAGTCAAGCGTGGACTCCGCCGCCCTGACCTATGCTGTGAACTCGACGAGCAGGCCCGACCAGCTCAGGCCCGAGCCGACGACGACGACGGCGATTTCCTCGCCCGCGGCGATCGCGTCCCAGCGCTGCGAGAGGACCGCGGGGGCGCCCGCCGCGGCTTGGTTGCCGAAGTCGTCGATGTTGTACCAGTGGCGACCCGGCTGAACGGCGCAGCGGCGCGCGACGCTCTCGAGCATCGTGAGGTTCGCTTGGTGGCCGACGTAGACGAGGCGCTCGGCGCGGGCCGGGTCGACCTTTCCGCGGCAGCCGAGGTAGAGCTCGGTCATGCGCTTGATGGCGAACTTCTGAACTCGCGAGCCCTCTTGGCTGAAGAAGCCCATGCGCGGGATGAGGACGTCCATCGCGCCCTCGGGGGCGCCGCCGAACTCGCTGTGCACGATCTTCGCGCGGCCGGCGTGGCGGTTCGAGACGACGGCGGCGGCCGAGGCGTCGCCGAAGAGGATGGCGCTCGAGCGATCGGAGAAATCCGTGACGCGCGTCGTGTTCTCCGGGATGACGGTGAGCACGTACTCGGGCAAGGCTTCGCCGAGCTGCGACAAGAAGTGCAGCTGCGAGCCGAAGGTCGAGCAGGCCGAGTGCAGATCGAAGCACGGGCAGTCGATGCCGAGCTCGCGCGCGACGGCTGCGGCCTCGGCGGGGATGCAGGTGTCCGGGGAGCAGTCGCCGGCGACGACCAGGCCGATCTGGTCGGGGCGCACGCCCGCGCGCTCGAGCGCCAGCTTCGCCGCGTTCGCGCCGGTCTGCGCGTTGCTGAAGTGCGAGGCCTCCTTGGCGGCGCGGAGGTCTTGGTTCTTGGTCGTGCGCACGTAGTCGAGGTCGAGCACGGTGCGCCGCGAGCGGATCCCGACGCGGCTCATGATCCACGCGTCGTTCGTGCCGATGTCGAGCGCCTCGAGGAAGGCGTTGTCGATCACGTTCGGCGGATGGAAGTGTCCGAGCCCGAGGATGTTCAGCATGGGTCGCTCCGGTCTAGTGCCCTGGCACCCTCCCGTCGTAGCCGCTCGCTTGGCGAGAATCGAGGACCATGAAGCACGCCGAGCGCGATGGGGGGCGGGGAGGGCGAGGCGTAAGTGCGGCGATGCGTCCTCTGCGGCGGCGCGTCGTCTGCGGCGAGGCGCAGATCCCCGGCGCCCATGGTGCTATGGGGCTCGCGTGGGTCGCGACGCGGTGACGACGGACGAGCTCATCCTTCGGCTCGAGGCCGAGCGCGTGCGGCTCGGCGAGCACGCCGTCATCGCCACCGACTGCGACGGCACGCTCTGGAGCGGAGATGCCGGCGAGGCGATGTTCGAGCTCGCCCTCGCGGAGCGAGCGCTGCGGGACGAGGCCCGCAGTGCCCTCGCGACGGAGGCACGCGCGAGCGGGGTGCCCTCGGATGGCGACGCGAACGCGATCGCCGCGCGCCTCGTCGACGCGCTGCGGGCGGGGCGCTACGACGAAGGCCGCGCGTTCGCGATGATGGCGTGGGCGTTCGCCGGGTTTTCCGGCGGCGAGCTCGGGCGGTTCGCGGCGGGCGCGCTCGAAGCGTTCGAGCTCGTGCGGCGCCGACGCGTGGAAATGGAACACGTTCTATGCTGGGCGAAGGAGCGTGGCGTAGCGGTGTACCTCGTGTCGGCGTCGCCGCATGCGATCATCGCCGAGGCCGCCGACATGCTCGGGCTCGAGGTCGAGGGCGTGCTCGCGATGCGTCCGGTCGAGGACCGAGCCGGGGTCATCGGCGCGACGCTCGCTTCGGCGCCGACCTACGCCGAGGGCAAGGTGGCGCGGCTCGCGGAGGTCCTCGAGGGCCGCCCGGTGCTCGCCGCGTTCGGCGACAGCGGGTGGGATTACGCGATGCTCGAGCGCGCCGCGGTGCCCGTCGCGGTCTACCCGGCGCCGAGCCTCGCCTTGCGAATCGAGGGCCTCGAGCGCGTGTGCATCCTCGGGGGTGCGTGATGGCGCGGCTCGTCCTCCGCGGGCTCGAGAAGCGCTACGCGGCGCGCGATGGCGGTGAGGGACCTGCGGCGCTGCGCGGTCTCGAGCTCGAGGTCGGCGACGGCGAGCTGCTCGTCTTGGTGGGGCCGAGCGGCTGCGGAAAATCGACGGCGCTGCGGCTCGTCGCGGGGCTCGAGGAGCCCACGGGCGGGCGCATCGAGCTCGACGGCCGCGATCTCGCGAGCGTGCCGGCGCGGGAGCGTGACGTCGCGCTGGTGTGTCAGGGCGACGCGCTCTATCCGCACATGACCGTGCGCGAAATCATGGCGTTTCCGCTCGAGATGCGCGGCGTGAAGAAGGCCGAGCGAGGCTCGAAGGTGGACGAGGTCGCGGCGCTCGTCGGGTTGTCGGACAAGCTCGATCGCCTCCCCGGCGAGCTCAGCGGCGGCGAGCGCCAGCGC
>SYFR01000132.1 GCA_005800325.1 Myxococcales bacterium
AGCACGTCCGGACCCGGTCCACACGCCTCACGAGCGCGGCCCGGCCCTTCCGATGGAGCTCGACGGGGCTCCGAGCGGCAGGCGAGGTGCGCCTCTCGCGGGCCCCGCGAGCGGCCCGCGCTCCCTTCAGCAGCCCGCGAGCTCGGTGGCGCGGCCGATCGTCGCCAAGGCCGTGCCCTCCGCCGCGGGCCGTCCCGCAACGCCCGCGCGTCCGATCGCGCACGTCGCATCCGAGCCGCTCGGGCTGGGCGCGTCGTTGAAGACGCCGCTCGCCCTTCTCCTCGTGGGCCTGGCGCTCGCCGCGGTCGATCTCGCTGCGGCTCGCTCGCTCGAGGGCGCCTTGCCGTTCCGCCTCCGCTGGATAGGCGCGCTGCTCGCGGGCCTCGGAATCATCCTCGCGTTCGTCGCGCTCGCGGGCCGCAACGACGACTGAGACGCACGCGGCGCCGCTCGCCCGGCGCGCCTTGCTTCTGCTGCTCGCCGCGAACATAGTCGCGCGCATGACGACCGACGATTCGGTGGATGCCTTCGTGCGGGACCTCGAAGCGCGCGGCAAGAAGCACGTGAAGATCGGCGGGTTCGACGTTGATGGGATCCTGCGCGGGAAATACGTCTCGCTCGAGAAGCTGCGCTCGGCGCTCACCGGCGGGTTCGGCTTCTGCGACGTCATCTTCGGCTGGGACTGTGCCGACGCGCTCTATGGCACCTCGAGCGTGACCGGCTGGGAGCGCGGCTTTCCCGACGCCCTCGCCGTCCTCGACCGCTCGACGCTGCGCGACGTGCCGTGGGAGCCGGGCGTCGCGGCGATGCTCGCCGACTTTCGCGACGAGAGCGGCGCCCCGCACCCGGCGTGCCCGCGCTCGCTGCTCAAGACGGTGAAGGCGCGCGCCGAGAGCATGGGGTACGAGCCGCGCTTCTCCTGCGAGTTCGAGTTCTTTCTCTTTCGGGAGTCGGCCGATTCGCTCCGTGACAAGGGCTTCGCGTCGCTCGAGCCGCTCAGCCCCGGAATGTTCGGCTACTCGTGGGTGCGTAGCGGCCAGCACCGCGAGCTCATGGCCTCGATCCTCGCCGACATGGAGGCCTTCGGCATCGACATCGAGGGCCTGCACACGGAGACCGGGCCGGGCGTCTACGAGGTGGCGATCCGCTACGACGACATCCTGCGAGCCGCCGATAGCGCCGCGCTCTTCAAGGTGGCGATGAAGCAGATCGCGCACGAGCACGGCCTCACCGTCACGTTCATGGCGAAGTGGAACGCGTCGCTGCCCGGCTGCGGCGGGCACGTGCACCAGAGCCTCTGGAAGGACGGCAAGAACGTGTTTCACTCGCCGGATCCGAAGGATCTGGCGCCCGCGCTGCGCCACTACACGGGCGGGCTCTTGTCGCTTATGCCCGAGCTGACGGCGATGGTCTCGCCCTTCGTGAACAGCTACAAACGCTACGTGCCGGGCGTGTGGGCGCCGCTCACGGCGAGCTGGGGCGTCGAGAATCGCACGGCGTCGGTGAGGCTCATCGGGCTCGACAGCGCGAAGTCCGCGCGCATCGAATTTCGCCAGCCGGCCGCAGATTTGAACCCGTATCTCGGGATGGCAATGAGCCTCGCCGCCGGACTCCACGGCATCGAGCACGGCATCGAGCCGCGCCCGATCGCCCACGGCGACGCCTCGAGCGAGGGCGAGCCGTTGCCGCGTACGCTGACCGAGGCGACCGAGCGCTTCGCCGCGAGCACGCGGGCGAGGGAGCTCTTTGGGGCGCGTTTCGTCGATCACTACGCACACACGCGCCGCTGGGAGACGCGCGAATACGAGCGCGCGGTGACCGACTGGGAGCTGAAGCGCTACTTCGAGGCGGTGTAAGGTCGTCCTTCGCCCCCGAGCTCGAGCCCCGAGTCGGAGCGACGTTCGCGGAGGCGGCACCCGCTCGTGTCGTGAAGGAGAGAGAGACATCGTGACGCTCGTTCGCTGGTCATTTCCAACCCAGATCGTGTTCGGTGCCGGCGCCGTCGCCGAGACCGGCAGCTCGATCGTCGCCCACGGTGGCACGCGCGCGCTCGTGGTCACCGACGCGGGCGTCCGCAGCGCGGGGCTCGTCCTTCCGGTGGAGAGGTCGCTCGCGCTCGCCGGGATCGCTGCCGCGGTCTACGACGGCGTCGTCGGCAACCCGCTCGAGGCGCACGTGACCGCGGGCTACGAGGCATTTCTAGCGCACGGCGCCGACTGCGTCGTGGCCATCGGCGGCGGCTCGGCGCTCGACGTCGCCAAGATCGTCGCGCTGCGGCAGCACCACCGCCGCCCCCTCGCGGACTACGACGACGCCATCGGCGGCGATCGCCTGGTCACCGAGCCGGTCGCGCCGATCGTCGCCATCCCGACGACGGCCGGCACCGGCAGCGAGGTCGGGCGCAGCGGCGTCATCACGCTCGCGGCGACGTCGCGGAAGACGGTGATCTTCGCGCCGCGGCTCATGCCGAGGGTGGCGCTCCTCGATCCCGAGCTCACGCGCTCGATGCCGCCGTTCATGACCGCGGCCACCGGCTACGACGCGCTGACCCACAGCATTGAGGCCTTCGTAGCGCGCGGCGATCATCCGCTCTGCGACGGGGTCGCGCTGCGCGGGATCGAGCTCGCGGCGCGGTCACTCGCGCGCGCCGTCACGCACGGCAACGACCTCGACGCGCGCGGCGACATGCTCAAGGCCGCGATGATGGGCGCGGTCGCATTCCAGAAGGGGCTCGGCGCGTGCCACTCGCTCGCGCACCCGCTCTCGAACCTCTGCGGCACCCACCACGGCCTCGCCAACGCGCTCTGCCTGCCCGCGGTCGTTCGCTTCAACCTCGAGGCCGGCGGCGACACCCGCGCTCGCTACGCGGCGATCGCGCGCATCCTCTGCGGCACCGCCGACGCCGACCGTTGCGCTCCCGCGCTCGCCGAGCTGCGCGCGGCGATCGGTCTGCCGGCATCGCTCTCGGCGGCGGGCATCGCGGAGGCGTCGCTCCCGGCGCTCGCCGAGGGGGCCGTCCTCGACAGCTGCCACGCGTCGAACCCGCGGGCGTGCACGCTCGAGGACCTGCGCGGCCTCTATCGCGCGTCGTACTAGCCAGCGCTCGTAGCTCGCCAGCACGAGCGGTGAGTCAGCATCATCGCGCGCGGCGAGGCTCGCGTGCTGTGCCCGTGAGGTGAGCCCGCAACGCCGCCACTCTAGCGGCGTTGCGGTTCGTTTTGGGACGACGCCAGGCGCGTTGCCTGGCGCTCCCCGCTCAGGGCAGCGAGAGGGTGAGCGTCACGGAGCCGTCACCGGCTTGGAGGCCCGACTTCATGGCGCCGTTCATCACGCCACCGACGTAGTTCGTGCCGCCGGCACCACCGCCGCCCGCGCCTTTGTCGTTGCCATTGCAGCCAGCAGTCCCTGCCGAGCCGCCACCGCCGGCACCACCGCCAAGGTAACCGCCGCCGCCGCCGCCGCCGCTCGGAACCGAACCGAACTTGTTGCAGCAGCAGGATTGACCATTGCCGCCAGTGCCGCCGACGGCGCCGCTCGCGGCGCTTCCGGCCATTCCGAGATATGCCGCGCAGCCGATGCCGCCGGCGCCGCCGAGCTGCCCGGTCCCACCGACGCCGCCACCGGCTTGGCCTCCACCCGTGGTTGCGTTGGTCCCGTCCCCGCCCTTGCCGCCGCCGCCGAGGCCCCCGTCGCCACCTGTCACGTTGTTGCCCTCACAACCGGCTCGCCCCGCGCCTCCGCCGCCACCGGCGACGAGGACGCGATCGGCGAGAGCCGCGGCGCCCGTTCGCACGTCGGTCGCGCCGCCGCCGCCGCCCGCGTTGCTGCTCGTGGCGCCACCGCCGTTGAACCCACCGGCGTTGGCAGTGCCTCTCCCGCCCACGTAAATCGTCAGCACGTCGCCGCCGGCGACGGGGAGCGCGCCGCTGGCCTCGCCGCCCAGCCCGCCCGTGCCACCGAGTGAGCCGTTGCCGCCGATCGCACCGTCGGCCCCCTGGGCGCCGAAAGCGTCGATAGTGACCAAGGTCACACCGCTCGGGATCGTGAGCGTTTGAGGCGCGCCGGTGAAGGCGAAGGTGACCGCTTGCGTGCAGTCGACGGCGACGTTCGTGGCGTCGTCGGAACGTGTCAACGCGTTTGAGACAGCGGGCATGAGAATTCTATGTAGCGAGCGAGGGCGCGAGCGGCGCATCGCGTAGCGGCGGGCGTCTCCTCATGCGCCCGCTGCGGACCTCGCTGGAGGCGCGTGCTGCGGCGC
>SYFR01000015.1 GCA_005800325.1 Myxococcales bacterium
GCGCGTTCGGCGACCCCGCTGAACAGGCGCGCGAATACCTGGAGGTCGCGCACATCTGGGAGCACCAGATCGGAACCGACGATGGCGCGACGCCTGCCCTCGAGGCCGTGCTCGCGCTCTATCCCGAGCACCCCGATGCCTACGCATCGCTCGAGAAGCTGCATCGAGGCGCCGCGCGCTGGGACCAGCTCGTCGAGCTTTACATGAACCGGTTCGATCTCCGCGAGGATGCCGCCGAGCGCAGCATGCTGTTGCGTCGGGTGGCGCGCGTCGAGGAGGTCGAGCTAGGCCAAGTCGACGACGCGTACGTCGCGCTCGAGAAGGCCTTCGAGCTCGATCCGCGCGACCGCGACACCCTCGCGGAGCTCGAGCGCGTGACCGCCAAGACGAAACGGTGGGCGCAGCTGATCCAGACCGTGAACGGTTGGCTCGAGGCCACGGGCGAGCCAGCGCTGCAGGTGCTCTTGTGTCTGCGCCTCGCGAAGTGGTACGGCGAGGATCTGGATCGCCCCGACTACGCGCAGCCGTACTTCGCGCGCGTGGCGCAGCTCGACCCAGAGAACATTCAGGCGCGTCGCCAGATGGCGAGCTTCCTCAAGAAGCAGGGAGACTGGCGCCAAGCCGGACAGCTGTTGGAACAGGCGCTCGTCAGCGCCACGGACAACGGCGACCGTGGGGCGATCCTCGCCGACCTCGGAGAGCTCCTCGAGCGGCATGCGAAGGATGCCGATCGCGGTCTCGCCTATTACCAGCGCGCGGCGGACGCGGACCCAACGTACCTGGTGCCGCTCGCCGCGCTCGAGCGAATGTACGAGGCGCGCGGGATGATGAGCGAGCTCTGCGACGTGCTCGAGCGGAAAGCACGCGCAGTGCGGGAGCCTTCGCACGCCGCCGAGGCGCGGCTGCGCGCGGCAGGCATCATCGAGAAGAACCTCGGAGCGCTCGACCGCGCGGCGACGACGTATCGACAGGTTCTCGAGCTCGATGCCGGCAACGTTCAAGCGATCCGCGGCCTCGAGCGTGTGCACATGGCCACGAGCTCGTGGCCGGAGTTGCTCGAGGTGCTCGAGATGCACCTCGACGTCGCGGTCACCGATCGTGAGCGAGCGGAGCTCCTGATGCAGATCGCGGAGCTGCAGGAGACGCAGTTCCTCAAGGCCGATCTGGCGGCGGCGCGCCTCGAGCAGGTCGTCGAGCTCGACACCACGAACCTCGCGGCCTACGAGGCGCTCGCGCGCTGTTACCAGAAGCTTCGGCAGTGGCTCGAGCTCGTCCAGTGCCTGGAGCGGCACGTGCACGCGACCGATCGCGGGGACGTGAAGATCCAGCTCTTGCTGCAGATCGCGCAGACGTTCGCTTCGCAGCTGCAGGATCAGGAGCGGGCGCTCGATGCGTACTTGCGCATCGTCGACGTCGACCCGCACTACGTCGCGGCGCACGAAGCGCTCGCGAAACTGTACGAGCGCATGGACGACCCCGCGAGCGCGATCGACTACATGACGCGCGTCGCTGAGCTCACGGTCGACGGCGCGCAGCGGGTCGAGGCGTTTTATCGCATCGGCAAGCAGCTCGAGGAGAAGCTCGGCGACAGGGGCCAGGCGCGTGAGCGGTTCGAGCAAGCGCTCGATCTCAACAGCTACCACACGCCGACGCTCGCCGCGCTTCGGGCGATCGCGATGGACGAGGCCGACTTCAGCACCGCGGCCCGCTTGCTCGACGTCGAGCAACAGCACACCGAGGTCGCACGTGTTCGCGCCAGGCTGCTCATCGAGCTCGGCAAGCTTCGCATCGAGAAGCTCGAGGAGCCCGGGATCGGGATCGAGGCCTTCCAGCTCGCGGCCCAGACCGATCCGGACAACGAGGACTCGGCGCTGCCGCTAGCGCAATACTACGTCGACTCAGGGCGCTTCGCGGATGCCGAGCCGCTCACCGCGCTCCTGGAGCGAAAGGCCGGCAACAAGGACCGGGACGTGCAGCTCGACGTGTACCTCTTGCACGGACGCGTCTCGATGGAGCTGTCGAAGCCTCAGGAGGCGCTGCGCTCATTCCAGTCCGCACATCGGGTGGCGCTGACGAGCCGGGAGGCGATCCGGGGCCTCGCGGACGCGAACTTCGCGCTCGCAGATTGGGCCGGGGCACTCACGAACTACCAGAAGCTTCTGACGGCGCTCGGCGACGAAGAGTCCGAGCTACGTGCCGATGTCTATTGTCGGCTTGGTCTCGTCAAGAAGGAGCAGGGGCAGGTCCGGCAGGCGATCAGCAACTTCGAGAAGGGTCTTCAGGCCGAGCCATCGCATCGGCCCACGCTCGATGCGATGGTCGCCGTGAACGAGAGCCTGAACGATTGGCCGCAGGCGTGCGCGTACCGGCAGCAGATCCTCGACAACGTGATCGACGGCGACGAGCGCTACAAGCTGCTCCTCGAGCTCGCCGGGATCTGGACCGACAAGGTGGGTGACGCGCTTCAGGGGGTTCGGGCGCTCGAGCAGGCGCACGAGCTGAAGCCCGAGGACCACACGCTCTTGCACCGGATGCTGCAGCTCTTCCAGAAGTCGAACCAGTGGGACCGCGTCGTTAGCACGCTACAGAAGATCGCCGATGGCGATCCCAAGCCCGAGCGCCGTGCGCGCTACCTCTTCACGATGGGGCAGGTCTATCGCGACAAGCTCGACGACCCCTACCAAGCCGCCGCGCTCTTCGATGAGTCCCTGGATCTCAACCCAGAGTTCATCGACGCCTTTGCGCGTGTCGACAAGATCCTCACTCAGCTCGGCGACTGGGCGAAGCTCGAGCGCGCCTACCGCAAGATGATCCATCGGATCGTGGGCAAGGGAAACACCGAGCTCGAGTACCAGCTCTGGCACTCCCTCGCGCTCGTGTATCGAGACCGCCTGGACGACGTGAAGAAGGCGTCGGACGCCTTCGCGTGTGCGCTCGCGGTGAAGCCGGATGCCGTGGACGACCGCGTGATGCTCGCGGAGCTGGCGACGCATGCGCAGGACACCGATCGAGCGCTCGAGCAGTACCGAGCGTTGCTCGAGCGCGACCCGATGAGCGCGGACGCTTACCGCGCCATCTACACGCTGTGCCTGCATCGGCAGGCGTACGACGAGGCGTGGTGCGTGGCGAACGTCCTTTCGTTCATCGGTCGCGCGAACGAAGAAGAGACCGCGTTCTACGAGGACTGGCGGCCGAAGGATCTCCCCGCGGTCGGCGGCAAGCTCGACGCGTCGGATTGGCTGCGTCTCAGGCACCACGAAACCGACGAGCACATCGGGCAAATCTTCGCCGCGGTCGCGCTGCCTGCGCTGCGCGCGAAGATCGCGGTGCTCTCGGCCAAGGGGCAGCTGCCGGCGCTGCCCGAGCAGCTGAAACAGGATCCGCGCACCTCGACCGTGAGCTTCGCGCAGATCTTCTGGTGGGCGGCAGAGCGACTCGCTGTAAGCGCTCCGACCCTCTACGTGCGCAGCGATCAGCCGGGGATGCTGATCGCGGCGCCGTGCGAGCCACCGGCGACGATGGCCGGCCAGGGGGTCATGCAGGGCATGACGGCGCTCGAGCGCGCGTTCGTCTCGGGCAAGCACCTCGCGATGCACCGCGACGAGCACTACATGAAGTGCCTGTTTCCCACGGTCACCGAGCTCACCGTGATGCTGTTCGGCGCGGTGAGCCTCGTGGCGCAGATCCCGTCGACGATGGAGAACGCGGCCCAGATCCAGGCGACGAGCCTTGCGCTCGGGCCGCACCTCGACGCGCTTCGACGCGAGCAGCTCAAGGTCGCGGTGACGGCGTTCATGAAGGCGGGCGCGAGGGCGAACATCAAGCGGTGGGCGCAGTCGGTTGAGACGACCGCGGCGCGCGCCGGGCTCCTCTTGGCAGGCGATCTTGCCATTGCGAAGAAGGTCATCGTCAACGAGCCGCAGCTGCCGAACGATTTGACCCCGGGAGAGCGCCTGAAGGAGCTGCTCTTGTTCGCGGTGTCCGACGACTACTTCGCGCTGCGCAAGGCGCTCGGCGTCGCCATCAACCCCAACGCGGGGTAGGGCGACGGCGCCCGCAGGCGATCGCGAAAGGTCGAGCGCGGCAGCCCGGCACGCCTCGCTGCGGCGCTGATGTTGCCGCCGTGGCGCGAGACGAGGTCGGCGGCCTCACTGGCTCCCACCAACCGTTGGGGCGGGCGGCGAAGGTCGAGCACTGCGGCCACGTCGACGGCCGCGATGCTCCGCCGTTCGGAGCGGAGCGCGGCCTGCATGAGGACGTTGCGAAGCTCGCGGACGTTGCCAGGGAGCGGGTCGCGTTGCAGCAGCGCGATCGCGTCGGGCTCGATGGAGTGCCCTGCGACCTCGGAGGTTCTAAGGAGGTGTGACACGAGGGCAGGGATGTCCTCGCGACGCTGCCGAAGGGGAGGCACGTGGAGGATGCAGACCGAGAGGCGCTGGTAGAGATCGAAGCGAAAGGCCCCGGCATCCACGCGCTCCTCGAGCGGCTCGCACGTCGCGCAGACGAGACGCACGTCGACGCGCGCGCCGCGATCGGCGCCGACCGGTATCACGGTGCGATCTTCGAGCACGCGCAAGAGCGCCGCTTGCGCCTCGATGGGAAGCGAGCCGAGCTCGTCGATGAAGAGCGTGCCACCGTGGGCCTCGCGAAACGCTCCAGGGCGCGGCTCGTTCGCGCCCGTGAACGCGCCGCGGACGTGGCCGAAGAGCTGGCTCAGGCCGAGCGACGCGCTGATGGTGGCGCCGTTCACGGCCACGAAGGGACCGTCGCGGCGCGCGCTCGTGTCGTGGACAGCCCGC
>SYFR01000133.1 GCA_005800325.1 Myxococcales bacterium
CCGCGGTGATGATGAGATCCTTCTTGCGGCCGGTGATGTGAAGGAAGCCCTCCGCGTCGATGCGCCCGAGATCTCCCGAGTAGAGCCACCCGTCCTTCAGCGTCTCGTCGGTGGCCACGGGCTCCTTGTAGTAGCCCATGAACACGTTCTTGCCCTTGACGAGGATCTCTTCGTCCTCGGCGATCTTGACGGTGACGCCCGGGACCGCCGGGCCTACTGAGCCGAAGCGCGTCTTGCCAGGGAGGTTGAAGGTCGTCGGGCCCGTGTCCTCGCTCTGCCCGTAGACCTCGCGAATGCAGACGTCGAGGCCGGCGAAGAACTTGATGATGTCCGCGCTGATCGGCGCAGCTCCGCTGACGCAGAGCTTCGCGCGCGACAGGCCGAGCGCCTCCTTGAGCGGCCCGTAGACCTTCTTCGAGAAGAAGCCGTACTTGAGCGCGAGCCAGCCGCTCGGCTCACGGCCGCGGTTCTTGAGCTCGTTCACCTCGAAGCCGGTCTCGCGCGCCGCCTTCACGAGCGCGGCCTTGAGGCCCTTCGCGAGCGCGAGCTTGGCGGTGACGCCGGCGTAGAACTTCTCCCAGATCCGCGGGACGGCGAACAGGATCGTCGGCTGCACCTCCTTGAAGTTCTCGGCCACCTTCTCGATCGACTCGGCGAAGTAGACCTGGCTGCCGGCCGTCGCGGGCACGTGCAGGGTGAACATCTGCTCGGCGATGTGCGACAGCGGCAGGTAGCTCACGACGGAGTCGCTGGCCGTCGTGTCGGCCATCATGTCGACGGCGCACTGGGCGGTGAACGAGAGGTTCTCGTGCGCGAGCATCACGCCCTTCGGCGGTCCGGTCGTGCCCGAGGTGTAGATGAGCGTCGCGAGGCGCCTCGGATCGAGCGCGTCGATGTGGCTCTGCAGCACGCTCTCGGAGGTGCCCTCGGCCTTGGCGAGGAACTCCTCCCAGCTGAGGACCATGTCGTCCTTGTTCGTCGGCTTGGCGCCCTGCATGAGGACGATCTTCTCGAGCTTGGGTAGCTCGGCGCGCTTTTCCTGCACCTTCTTGAGCTGCTCGTCGTTCTCCACGAGCACGACCTTCGACTCGGTGTGGCCGACGATGTACGCGACCTCCGTCGGCGAGCACGTCGTGTAGATCCCGGCCGGCGCGCCGCCGACCATCATCGTGGCGAAATCCATGATCGTCCACTCGGGCCGGTTGAACCCGAGGATGCACACGCATGCCTCCGCTCCCGCCTGGTCCTTCTTGCCGACTCCGAGCGCGAGGAGCGCGCGCGCCGCGGTCTTGGCCTCCGTGACGTACTGCTTCCAGGTCGAGCCCTTCCAGCTACCGCCCTTCTTGACGTGGTAGGCGGGCGCGTTCGGGCGGAGGTCGGCTTGCTTGAGGAAGCGGTGGATGATCGTGTCGGCGGCCATGGGGATCTCGGCGGATCGGAGGGACTGCTTGATGCTCGTGGGGGCGCACGGAGGGCACTGCCTCGCTGACGTCGACGCGCTGAGAGCACGGCGCGGACGCTCGCGTCCTCCCGAATGAGCGGGGACCCCATACCACACGCGCGCCGGCCCGGGGAGGCGCTTCTTGGCCGCGTCAGCGCGGTTGCCGCGGGCGGTGCGTCAGCGCGGGTCGGGGCGCCACGGCGGCACGAAGTCGCGCGGCGTGATGAGCGGCAGGCGACCGGGCTGCACCTCGACGCGGTAGCGATCGCCGCCGTGCCACTCTTCGCCGTCGACTTGCGCGCGCAGCTCGACCCGCTCGGGGCGAAAGAGATCGATCTCGAAGGTGCTGGCGCTGAAGCCGACCGAGTGCTCGAGCCCCAAGAGGTCGAGATCTTCTTGCCACACCGGGCTCGCCGCGAAATCGCGCAGCACCTTGCTGGCCCAGTCGCGTCGCCCCTTGAACGGCACGAGCTCGAAGCGTCCGTCGTCGGGTTCCGCGCGCCGGTCGAGCACCCAGTGGCCGGCGTAGATAGGCGTGGCGGTGATCACGAGATCCGTCAGGCCCTCGAGCACATGCAGCTCGCCGTCGGCGTGCACGTCGGCACGAAACTTCACCGGGTTCACGTACGACTCGACGAGCTTGGCCATCGAGGCGCTGAAGTACACGACCTGATCGCGGTAGAGCTCGCGCACGAGCGGCAGCTCGCTCACGACCTCGCGCTGGCGATTTCTGAGGGCGAGGATGTCCGACTGCAGGCCCCAGCCGCACGAGTCGAAGAACAGCGTCTCGTCCAACACCTCGCCGTGATGGTTGAGGCGCGCGAGCCTGCCGACGTCGAGCTGCGTCAGGTGGCCCGCCTGGATCACGTCCAGGTTCTTCTCGGTGTCGCCACGCTGAATGCCGAAGCTCTTGCCTTGGTCGTTGGCGGTGCCGCTCGGCAGCATCCCCAAGGGGACGTGCTCGCGCGCCTCGAGGATCCCCGTGGCCGCCTCGTGGAACGTGCCGTCGCCGCCGAGCACCACGACGACGTCGACGCCGCCCCGATCGAGGCAGTCTCTCACCTTCGCGATGGTGCGGCGCTCGGGCTCGGTCTCGCAGAGGGCGACCTGCATGCCGCGCGCGTGCATCGCGCGGAGCGCCTCGTCGATGCGACGCGCGGCGCGCCCGGACTGCGCGGTGGCATTGGCGACGAGGAGATAGCGCTGGGTCACGGGACGCGAGGCGACGAGACGCCGGGGAAACACGTAACGATACTCGCCGGGCGGCAGAGAGGCCCGCGAATAGCGTGGCTCCGAGGCCCGCGAATAGCGTGGCTCCGAGGCCCGCGAATAGCGGCTCCTAGGCCCGCGAATTGCGGCTCCGGGGCCTGCGAATTGAGCGGCTCAGAGGCCCGCGAACATCGCGAGCGGTCGGAAGACCCGCGCGGCCCACGCGGCCTCGTTGTGCTCCGCGCCGGGCTCGTGCCAGTGCGAAAAATCCTGGTCGTAGGTGTAGCCCGCGAAGGCGAGCGCGGCCTCGAGCTGCTTGGTCACGCAGTAGTTGTCGGAGTCGTCGCCGTCGTCGTCGATGCCGTCGGCGTCGGTGTCCGCGCAGGTGCCCGAGCCGCCCGAGTCGAGATAGACGGCGAAGCTCTGGTGGCCGTGAGCCGCGAGGCGCTCGATGATCGTCTCTTCGTGCACGCCCGCGCCGATGGAGCCCCAGCCGAGCGTGCCCGAGAGGCTCGCGGCGACGTGGTAGCTCGCCGGCGCGCGATCCGCGAGGTGGAGGCTCACGAGCCCGCCCAGCGACGAGCCCATCACGCCGAGCTTCGACGGCTCGCCGTAGTGCAGAAGGACGAGGGGGCGCACCGCTTCTTCGACGAGGTCGGCGTACGCGTCCGCGAGCCCGCCGACGGCGCCCGAGCCGAGGTCGTCGGCGACGTGCGTGTACTCGTCCATGCGAGCCGCGGTGTTGTCGATGCCGACGAGCATCATGTCCCCGGGCGCGCTCTCGTCGAGACGCCAGCCGCCCCACGGCGCCGCCGGATCGAAGAGGTTCTGCCCGTCTGCCAGGTAGAGCAGGTGGGTCGCGGGCTCCTTCGGGACGCGGACGCGCACCGTCCGAGGCGGTAGCGTTCCGTGGGCGATCGCGAAGTGCCGGTCGAACCGCGCGGCGCCCTCGGCCGCGACGAGGCTCAGCTCGCCGTTGTCGTCGTAGCGGTAGGCGCGCGACCATGGATCCGCGCTAAATGTCGCGGCGCTCTTGAGCTTGTAGCCGTCGCCGGGCTCGAGCGGGACGACCGCCCACGCGAAGCCCTCGTCCTTCGTGAGCGCCACGCCCGTCCAGCCGTCGTGGTCGCCGGCGACTTGTGCGAGTGCGGGATCGGTCGACACCACGAGGTAGCCGCCCTCGACCGGAGCGGGCCAGCCCGACGCGCGGCTCTGCGCGAGGAGCGCTCCATCGCGGTCGGCGCGCAGCGCGGCGAGCAGCTCATCGAGCGTGCTCGCTACGCCCCCGCCGGCCCCGCCCGAGCCGGCCCCGCCCGAACCGGCCCCGCCCGAACCGGCCCCGCCCGAACCGGCGCTCTGCCCCGCGGCGGTGCTCGTCGTCGAAGTCGTCGCGCTCGAAGCCTCCGCGCCGTCACCGCGCGTGCAGGCAGCGGTAGCGAGGGCGCCGCCGAGGAGCGACGCGAAGAGGGCCCCGTAGGGATGATCTGGGCGAGTCACGGCACTAAAGACTTTCGAGCGGCGGCCGTACTACTTCATCGAGACGGCGCGCTGAGCTGACCATCTCCTGGCCCCACCGCTGACTGTGGCGGGAGGCGGCTGGGTCCAGAGCTCGCGCGCCGGCTCGATTTCTTTCCGCGGCAACGCTCGAAGGTTAGAGCGCGCCGAGGAGCGATGCGCTGCGTGCGGCCGTCGCGGGCTCCTTCGCGAACGGATCGAAGCTGCCGTGGAGGCTCACGTTGAGGACGCCGATCGACTGCTGGTACACGCCGCCTGAGTCGGGGCTGTTCGAGGGGCCGTCGAAGGTCGGGTTCCGCGAGAGGCCGGTCGTGTCGCGCGGCACGTAGAAGATCTGCGTGTACGACAGCTCGACGCCGAGGCGATCCATCAGCTGCGCGCGCGCGCCGATCCCGGTGCTCACGTCGTGAAAGTCGACGAGCGAAGGCTCGAGCGTGTCGTCGGGCACCGCGCTGCCGTCGTAGCCGACGCCGACGAACAGCTCGACCGGCTCGCGGACCCAGTAGCTCATGCCCGCGCGCACGCCGAAGGCGTCGTTCCACCGGCGCGGGAGGTTGACCGCCACGGTGCTGCCGGCCGTCGGCTTTCCGTTCTCTTCGACCTCGCACGGCTCGCCTGCTTGCGCGAAGCACTGGTCGTCGAACACGCTCCAGCGCGTGAAATCGCCGAACAAACGCAGCTCCATCTCCTTCGTGGGGCGCGCGCTCACGCCGGCGCGAATCACGTCCGGCAGGCTCTGGTGCAGCTCGACGTCGTCCTCTCCGGGCGTCTCGCCGCTGAGGTTGCCGGCCTGGTAGATCTGCAAGAGCCCGTTGAGGCTCAGGCGCCCGAAGTTCGGCTGCGCTTGATAGCTCAGGCCGATGCGAAGTTTGTCGGCGTCGTCGAGCGGCGTGACCAACACGCCCGCGCCGAGCTGCGGGTGCGTGCCTTTGCCCTTGTACCAGGCGCGACCCTCGAGGTTCAGATCGGTGTTGCCCGAGAGCTGGCGCGCGCGCAGCGAGTCGATCGACGAGAGCGCGAGGCCGCCCGAGAGGCCGAGCGAGACGAAGCGCTTGTAGGCGACCGAGACCGCCGCCGAGAGGTACATCGTGCGGAGCGAGCCGTCGATCGTGTAGTAGCGCTGCGTGCCGTCGACCGGGCCCGGGTAGTTCGGGTTGCCCTCGAAGTTCTCGTTCTTGTCCCAGACGGCGCTGCCGCCGAACGGCACGAAGAACGCGAGGCCGCCGCCGAGGCTCAGATCCTCGCGCACGTCGTACTGCGCGGTCGCACCGAGCATCGGCGCGCCGGCCACGTTGAAGAGGCTCGCCGTGCCGGTGTTGGCCCCCACGCCGTCCGCTGGCTCGGGCACCTCGCCCGGGGCGCCCGCGTCGGGCACGCGATCGTAGGTGACGCTGCGGAACGCGACCGTCCCGTCGAGGAAGAGGTTGACGCCCTGGCTCATCGCGATGGCGCCCGGGTTGTAATAGACGCTCGTCGGGTTCGACGTCATCGGGTTGCCGTGCTCGCCGCCGAAGCGCGCGGTCGAGAAGCCGGAGGCCGACGCCGTCGTCGCGGCGAGGAGGGGACAGAGCGCGAGCGCCGCCGCGAAGGCAGGACGCGCGAAGCTCGAACGAATGGGGGGGCGCATGGTCGTCGTCTCCATCGGGCGGCCGCTCACATTCCGAGGGGCTTGGCGAGGTCGCCGTTGCAGTTGAGGGTGGGCTGCGCCGGGTAGCTCCCGGGGGCGTCGAGCGGCTCGAACGCGAAGGCCGAGCCGTCGAGGGCGATGTCGGCGGGCTTGGTCACGCTGCCGTTGAGCGCGCCGCAGACGAGGCCGCCCGCGCCGCACACGGTGCCGCTGATCGCGACGTCGGCTTCGAGGTCCGAGCCCGAGATGGGGTTCGCGACCCCGACCACGGCGAGGGGCGGAAAATCCGCCTCGAACGTGCCGTCTGCGGCGACCGCGAACGGCCCGAGCGGGATGCTCTCTCCGACCTTGGTCATGCGGTCTTTCGCGTCGAGGGCGTGCAGCACGAAGCTCATCTCGAGCCCGCTCGCGCCGTCCGTCGTGGTGAGCTGGGCGTCGAAGAGCACCGGGTTTGGCGGGTCGATGCTGGCCGACAGCGCGAACACGTACGGGCCATCGAGCTCGCCGGCCGCAGGCGCCGCGCAGCTGCCGCCCGTGCCCGAGCTCGAGGAGCTCGACGTCGGCGGGTGAATCGCCTCGTAGTCATCCTGAAAGTCGTTGAACTTGCCCTCGGCGTCCGGGCAGCCCGGCAAGAGCGCGAGCCCGAGCGCGCCGAGCGCCGGTAGAAGGAAGCGGGACGTCATCATCGAATTGCCCTCACGTGGTCGCACTCGTGCATTGATTCTCTCGAATCGGCGGCTCTCCGCCGCCCGCGAGCGTGCGCGAAGCTAGTATGTAACTGGCGCTTTTGTAAGAGCCTTGGCGATGTTGCCGGTGCATGCTCGGGCCGCATGCCTCGCTCGCGCATCGTCCCGCGCTTGCCGTCGTTCGTCGTGTTCGTCGTGCTCCTCGGCTCGGTGCTCGGCGGCATGCACTACTACGCGTGGGCGCGGCTCGTCGCCCGGCCAGGGTGGGGCGAGCCGTGGGAGTCGCTCGGGGCGCGGGCGTTCGTGGCCTTCGCGCTGCTCACGCCGTGCGGGTTCGTGCTGGGCCGCGTGAGCAAGACGCCGCTCGGACGCTCGCTCGCCCTCGTCGCGTACGGGTGGTTCGGTGTCCTCACGATGCTGCTCTTCGGGCTGATTTTCTTCGAGCCGGTGCGCCTCGTGCCGCTCGCGGGCTGGGGCGAGCCGAGTCGCTCGCGCGATCTCGCCATGGCGCTCGTGGGACTCGTCGTGGTCGGCGGCGTGCACGGCGTCGCGAGCGCGCGCGGGGCGGTGGCGGTGAAGCGGGTGCGCACCGAGCTGTCGCGCTTGTGCCCGTCGCTCGCGGGCTTTCGCGTCGTGCAGCTGAGCGACGTGCACATCGGCCCGACCTTGCGGCGCGAGTTCATGGCCCGCGTCGTCGAGACGGTGAACGCGCTCGAGCCCGACCTCGTCGTCATCACCGGCGATCTCGTCGATGGCTCGGTCGCGGCGCTGCGCGAGCACACGGCTCCGCTCGCGGACCTGCGCGCGAAGCACGGCGTCTTCGCGGTCACCGGCAACCACGAATATTACTCCGGCGCCGACGCGTGGATCGCCGAGCTGACGCGGCTCGGCGTGCGCACGCTACGCAACGAGCGCGTTCGCATCGGAGGCGGGGAGCGCGGCAGCGGCGGCGGCGACCGCAGCGGTAGTGCCAGCAGCGACGGCGGCGACAGCGGCGGCGATGGGGGCTTCGACCTCGCGGGTGTCGACGATCACACCGCGTTCGGTCCGGGGCACGGCCCCGATCTCGCGCGGGCGCTCGAGGGGCGCGACGAGCGGCGTGAGTGCGTGCTGCTGGCGCACCAGCCACGCCAAGCGAAAGAGGCCGCAGCGCGCGGGGTCGGGCTCGTGCTCACGGGCCACACCCACGGCGGCCAGATTTTTCCGTTCAACTTGTTCGTTCGGCTCCAGCAGCCGTTCGTCGCGGGGCGCTACCGGCTCGGCGCGACGCAGATCTACGTGAGCCGCGGGACCGGCTATTGGGGACCGCCGCTGCGCGTGCTGGCGCCGCCCGAGATCACCTGCCACGAGCTCTTCCCGCGGCAAGCTCGATAGAGCTCTACGCGCGCCAAGCTCAGTAGCGCTCTTCCCGCGGCAAGCTCAGTAGCTGCCGTAGGGAGGCCCGGAGGAGTAGCCGCCGCCGTAGCTCGGTGGCGGGCCGTAGCTCGGCATGCTCTCGGCGCCCGAGCCGGCGAGCGCCGGATTGGCTTGGCCGACCTGCACCACGACCGACAAGAAGGCCGACGGCTTGAAGCCCTCGTCCGGCCCGATCGAGCGCGTGATGTACGTCATGCCGAGGCCGCCGAGGAGGCCCACGCTCGTGGTGTTGCCGCCGCTGCCGAGCACCGGCAGCGTGGGCGCGACGCCGACGTAGCTCATGAGCCCGAGGCGCTGGTCGCCGAGATCCTGGACGAAGCCGCCCACCTGAAAGGCGATCGGAAACGCCTTGCGCTCGACCGGATCGTAGCTGTCGATGGCGAACGCCACGCCGACCGAGTTGAGCACGCTTCGGGTGATGAGTGGCCGCTCGACCCAGGGCGCGCGCGTCACCTGCAAGGTCGCGAGCATCGCCGGGATCGTGAAGTACCCGCGCACGCAGCTGCCGGCGGCCTCGGCGGTCTCGAAGTTGCTGTCGCCGCAGAGCGGTGCCGTGTGGATGGTGACCGAGCCGATGAGGCGCACGAGCTCCGCGTCGGGCGTGCCACGCACGTCTTTGCGAATGTAGCGCGCGGCGTCGCTCAGCAGCACGACGTTGCCCGAGGGGCTCGCGGGGTTCGAGTAGACCTCGAGCAAGAGGCGCGACTCGCCGTCGAAGGCGAGCGGCGGCAGGTTGTAGATCGAGTCGGTGGGCGTCACGACCCAGTCGCGCTCGAACAACACCGGCGTCGCGCCGCCGTCGGTCGCCTTGTCGGTGCGGCGCAACACGATGCGCAACGCGAGCGGAGCGATGAGCCGGCGCTTGGTCTGGCCGCGCAGCTCGACGCGGCAGTTGCCCCGCAGCATCGGCTCGGGCGCGATGACGAGGTGCTGGTGCGCGAGGGGTTGCGCCGTCGTGCTCGTGGCCGTCGACGCGAGGCGACCGCCCTTCACGAGCGGCGGCGAATTCGGCGACGTCGGCGAGGCGGGCGCGGGCATCGCCGTCGTGGCAACACCCGACGAAGCTCCCGAGGCGGGCGACATCGGCGCGCCGGGGCTCGGCGCGGTGGGCATCGGCGTCGTGGGCATCGGCGTCGTGGGCATCGGCGTCGTGGTCCCAGTGCCGCTTGGCGGCGTGGGTGGGGTGCCGCTCGGCGGCTTGAGCGCGAGCGGGCCGCAGTCGACGACGAGCTCGTCGAGCCGCGGATCGGGGAACAGGAGCGGCGGTGGCTGTGCGCTGATCACGTCCTCGAGCGGAGGCACCGCGACGCGAAACGTGGCGCTCACGACACTACCCGCGGCGGGCGAGTCGAGGTTGAAGGCCGTGACGCGCACGAAGCCGCCGCTCGGAAAGACTCGCAGGACGCGACCGTCCGGCTGATCGCAGCCGCCCGACGCGACGAGATAGACCGGGACGCTCAGGTTGCGCTGAAACGGCTGCACCCGCGCGTTGCCGCACGAGTCCGCGATGGCGAGGTACTGAAAGCGGGCGAGCTCGCTCGTGTCTGGCCAGCGCATTCCGAGAAAGAGCTCGGCCGAGTCGGGAGTCGGAGGCTCGGCGGGCCCGCGCGTCTTGCACTCGGGCACGTCGTCGCCGACCTTGCCGCGCTCGTGCACGGGCGAATACGCGCATTGGTGACGATAAGAGCGGCGGCCGAGCAGGTTCGGATCGAAGAGCAGCCTGCCGTTCGGCTCGCCGGGCTCGGGCCGCCAGATCGTGAGCGGCAGGGGCTGCGTCGGCGTCTGGAGCTTGATCGACTGCAGAAGCCCGTCGCCAGGCGGCTCGGCGCCGCCGGGGAGCGTGAGCTCACAGCCGCCGGCGCAGATCCAGCGGCGCGCGCCGCGGCGTGCGGCCTCGATCGGACGCTCGTCGGTGCCGACGACGTGCATCCACACCTTGTCGGCGTCGGGGAAGATCTCGGTCGCGGCCTCGGCCTCCGCCACGCCGAGCGCTCCCGCGCCCGGGAC
>SYFR01000134.1 GCA_005800325.1 Myxococcales bacterium
ATGTCGACGACCATGTTTCCGCTCGCCTCGGTGATCGGCAGCCCGGCGCCGATCGCGGCCGCCATCGGCTCCTCGATCAGGTAGACCTCGCGGGCGCCCGCGCCCTCGGCGCTCTCTTTCACGGCGCGCTTCTCGACCTCGGTGATGCCGAACGGCACGCAGATGATGATGCGCGGCTTGACCAGCGTCCTGCGGTTGTGCGCCATCGCGATGAAGTGGCGCAGCATCGCCTCGGTGATCTCGAAATCGGCGATGACGCCGTCGCGCAGCGGACGCACCGCGCGGATGTTGCCGGGCGTGCGGCCGAGCATCTCCTTCGCTTCGCGCCCGACGGCGATCGCCCGCATGCCGCCGCGCCCGTCGTCAGCGACAGCGACGACCGAGGGCTCGCAGGACACGATCCCCTTGCCCTTCACGTAGATCAGGGTCGTCGCGGTACCGAGATCGATCGCGAGATCGTTCGAGAACAGGCCGTAGAGCCAGTCGAAGATCATGGTCGTTCCCGGAGTTTGCGTCCAACGCGGGTGACGCGGCCAATGAGCCGAGCCGCCGCAGGTTCACAGGTCATCAATGCTAGCGAATCCATCGCAGCGCGCCTCGATTTCCTGCGAGCGCACGACACGCCTAATGGATCGCAGCCGCGGACGGCCGCATCCTCGCGCCGCAGCGCGGCCGAGGATCAACAAGCTGGAGCGCATCGAAGTGGCACGCCCCACGCCTGGTCAGGTCCTCTAGGACCGGCTCAAAGGGTAGTAACCGTTCAACGGCAGCGGCGCCGCGCCCCGGCTCAGCCCTTCGAGATCTTGCTCTCTTTGTGACCCTGGTGCGTTCGGCACGTCGGGCAGTACTTCCGGATCTCGAACTTCTGCGTCATCGTGCGCTTGTTCTTGTTCCGGACATAATTGTGGCACCCGCAGGTGCCGCACTTGAGCATGAGCTTGTCGCGCATCGTTCGCTCCCAACCGTGGGTGCCGGATCAAGACGCGGAGGTCGTGGTCCGGCGCTAAGGGACCGGCACTCTACGTAGATTCGACGGGTTGTCAATCTCGGAGGACTGGGCTCCGAATTGGCTCGGGGTTGGCTCGGACTGCGCCTTGAATCGGCTCGGCTTGGGCTCGGGCGAATGGGCCCGATCAGCCGGCGCGCTTCCTCGTCCGCTTCGGGCTCTCCTTGCGCCGCTTCGGGCTCGCTGCCGAAGCAGCCTCTGGCTCGTCCGTGTCCTCCACGGTCCCTGCCCCCAGCTCCCCCTCGCTCATGCCCTGAGCCGCGACGGAAGCGGCGTCGTCTTCCCCGTCTGCGGGCGCTAGGTCGCCGAGGCGCTCGTAGGGCGCGTGCCAGGTCTTCTTCAGGAAGTAGAGCCCCGTGCCGAGCGCCGCGAAACAGGCCCACTGCGCGGGGGTGAGACCGGCGTAGCGTGGGTCCGCCGTCACGGCGACGACGTCGCTCGGCTCGACGCGGAGGAAGTCGAGCATGAAGCGCACGGGCGCATACGCGGCTAGGGTCAACGCGACATAGAAGCCGTTCGCGCGGTTCGGATTCGCGGCCCACAGGCGGTGGCACACGATGGCGAGCGGGATCGTGAGCACGAGCTCGTAGAGCCCGAGGTCGAAGCGCCCGTCGTAGCCGGCGACGAGATCGCTCGCGGGATAGCGCACCGCGAACCATGCGTTCGAGACGGCGCCCGGATGATCGTGGACGATCGAGCACCCCGCGCGACCGAACACCCAGGCGGTCGGGAAGGCGCTCGCGCACAGGTCGGCGTACTCGAGGAACGGCTTCTTGCGGTAGAAGCGCCACGCGAGCGCGCCAACCAGGGCGCCGATGAACCCGCCGTAGCTCGAGAGGCCGTCCCAGATCCGCAGCAAGTACAGCGGATCGCGAGCGACGCGCGACGGGTGATAGAACACCGCGTCCAGCACGTGCGACAGCACGAAGCCGATGGCGACGACCCAGAAAATGAAGTCGTTCATCACGCGCTCGTCGAGCTTGCGCTGGCGCGTGCGGCGCAGCGTGATCGCGGAGCCGATGTAGACGCCGAGGGCGACCAGCGTGCCGAACGGCTTGATCGACGGCGGATGACGAGGATCGACGAGCTCGCCGAGGACGGGCACGTACTTGAGGAAGGACAGCGGGATCTCGTAGCTCGCGCCGTCGATGTAGGGAATGAGCGGGCCAGCCACGCGCGACCCCTAGCACGACTCGGCGTCCGTCGGGCGAATTGCCCCGCGTGCGCCGCGCCCTCGAGCGGCCTCCCGCGGGCGCGGGTGTGGCGTCTGGCGGGAGCTGGCGAGATGCGCCGTCAAGCACATCGTCGACCGTGTAAGGTGCCGGCTCATGGGTCTCATCGACTTCGACGAGGCGCTCGCCCGCACGCTGCGGGCGGCGCGGAGACTCCCGACCGAGCGCGTGCCGCTCGAGGACGCCGACGGGCGCGTCCTCGCCGAAGACGTCGTCGCGCCCCGAGCGATCCCGCCGTTCACCTACGGCTCGATGGACGGGTACGCGGTCGACTCGCGCGACTTCGCGGGCGAAGGGCCCTATCGATTTCCCATCGTGGGCGAGAGCCGCGCGGGTCGCGAGCCGCCCGAGCAGGTGCCCGGCTCGGTGTGCCGCAGCTTCACCGGCGCGCGCCTCCCGGCCGGATGCGACGCGGTGATCATGCAGGAGAACGCGACGCGCGAGGACGGGCACGTGACCGTCCCGAGCGCGGTGCGCCCTCGCCCGGGGCAGTTCGTCCGCGCTCGCGGCGCCGATCTCGCCGAGGGCTCCGTCGCGCTCGAGGCGGGGACGCGTCTCGCGCCGGGCGCGATCGCCCTGCTCGCCGCGCTCGACCGAACCCACGCGCTCGTCGCACGTCGCCCAGTCGTCGCGATCGCGAGCACCGGCGATGAGCTGCGCCACCCGGGCGAGCCCGGCGGCATCGACACCGTCGCCGAGTCGAACGGCATCGCGATCGCCCTCTTCGCTCGCCGCGCGGGTGCCGTCGCTCGCATTGCGGACTTCGTTCGCGACGAGCCCGAGGCCCACACCAAAGAGCTCGCGGAGGCCGCCCGTGCGGCCGATCTCCTCGTGACGATCGGCGGCGCCAGCGTGGGCGATCACGATCTCGTGCGGCCCACGCTCGAGTCGCTCGGGGCCACCTTCGATTTCTTCGGCGTCGCGATGAAGCCGGGCAAGCCCACGGGGCTTGGCCGCCTCGGCGACACCCGCGTCTTGTGCCTGCCCGGCAATCCGGCCTCGGCGACGCTGGCGTTTCTCGTCTTCGGCGTGCCGCTCTTGCTCGCGATGCAGGGAGCGCCCCAGCCGCTCGGCGCGCGCACGCGCTTGCCCGTCGTCGGCAGCTACCGCCGCTCGCCGGGCCGCACCGAGCTGCTCCGCGCACGCCTCATCGTCGCCGACGGAGCGCTCGCCGCCGAGCTCTTGCCCAACCAAGACTCGGGCGCCGCGACGAGCTTCGCCTACGCGGACGCGCTCGTCGTCGTCCCGCCGGATGCGACCGCGATCGAGACCGGCGCACGGCTCGACGTGCTCGAGCTCGCGCGCCGCTAGTCGCGATCGCTGGGTTGACTCGGTGGCGGATCCCGGATTCGCCGCACGAAATCGAGCCCACACTTCGGGCGCTCGAGGCTTTGCGCCGCGGGCCAATCCCGCTAGTGACGCGGCGCCCGATGAAGTTCTCCCCGAAGGACATCCTCACCGTCATCGTCGGTGCGCTCGCGTACTTCGGCGTCATCGTCTTCATCGAGCGCATCCTCCGCGGCCGCGCGAAGATCGCCTTCCGCTACGCGGCGGTGGCGCTCACCACGGCGGCGTTCTTCTACGCGCTGCAGAAGTACGTGCCGAACCACGCGCGCGCGGTCGAGCTAGCGAAGGCGGCGATCGCCATCGTCGCGGCGGGGTGCGTCTTTTACGAACAGCATCGCAAGGGGCAAGAGCGCCCCATCGCCGAGCGCTGGAAGAAGTTCGTCGGCGTGACCCTCGCCCTCGCCGCGATCGCCGCATATTTCAACGGCTTCAACTTCGGCTACCCGAGGTACTACCACCGCTGGGACCAGTACCACTACTACATGGGGGCCAAGTACTTCCCCGAGCTCGGCTACAAGAACCTCTACAAGTGCGCCGTCATCGCCGAGGACGAGCTCGGCACGATGAAGGTCGAGCTCGACCGGCCCGCGGGCGATCGGCTTGCTCCGACCCAGGTCGTCGACATGCGCGCCGAGATGCGCGATCCCGACAAGAAGGTGCGCGATCTCCCGGGTGAGTTCGCGGCCGAGTATGGCGGCGGCAACCTGCTCGTGCCCGTGCAGCAGCTCCTCGCCCACCCCGAGCAGTGCCGCGAGCTGTTCTCGGTCCCACGCTGGGAGCAGTACAAGAGCGACGTCGCGTTCTTCCGCGTCGTGTCCGGCAAAGGCTACTGGACCGACATGCAGAAGGACCACGGGTTCAACCCGCCGCCGGTGTGGACCATCGCGGGAAAGTTCTTCAGCGATCTCGCGCCGACGAGCGTGCAGTTCATGCAGCTCCTGGCGACGATCGATCTCCTCTACCTCGCGGGGATGTTCGTCGCCCTGTGGTGGGGCTTCGGCTGGCGGGGGTTCGCGGTCGGCGCGATCTTCTGGGGCTGCCAGGCGTCCGCGCCGTTTTATTGGACGGGCGGCGCGTTCTTGCGCCAAGACTGGCTGTTCTTCTCGGTCTTGAGCGTGGCGTGCATCCGGCGCCGCCACTTCAAGGTCGGCGGAGCCGCCCTCGTCTACGCCGGGCTCCTGCGCATCTTTCCGGGCCTCGTCGTCATCGGCACGCTCGTCCCGTTCGTCGCGCACATGATCAAGAAGCGACGCATGCACCCCGACCACAAGCAAATGCTGCTCGGCGGGTGCCTCGCGGCCGCGGTGCTCTTGCCGCTCAGCGTCGCGATGACGGCGAAGGACTCGTACAAGACCTTCTACGCGCACACGATCGAGACGCACGACAAGACGCCGCTCACGAACCACATGGGGCTGCAGGTCATCGTGGCCCACAAGTTCTTCGAGTTCGAGAAGCCGGGCCTTCGCACCGCGGAGGAGCGCGAGGCGTACCTTCGCTCGCTCTCGGGGACGCAGCGCACGCTCCTCGGGTGGCTCGCCCCGGTGAAGCTGCCGATCCGCCTCGCGACCGGCAAGAGCAGCGGACAGATGGAGTTCGTGCGCGACGAGAAGCTCACCGACCCCTTCAAGACCTGGAAGGATCTCCGCAACGAGCGCTACGCGAAGTACCGAGCCGTGGCGTGGGCGATCGTCGGCCTGTCGCTCGGCTTCTTCATCATGGTCGGGCACCGCCTGCGCTCGCTGTGGATCGCGCAGTGCTTGGGCCAGCTCTTCGTCATCCTGCTCTCGCAGCTGACTTGCTACTACTACTCGTTCATGATCCTCGCAGCTCCGCTCATCAAGGTGCGACCGCGGATCGAGATCGGCCTCTACGGGCTCGCGGCGGTCACGCAGATCATCTGGATGAACAGCCAGTTCAACGACAACAAGTACACGCTGCTCACGCTCGCCTCGGTCGCGTTCTGTTACGTAATGCTCGGCATGTTCTGGCGCCGTGAGGGCGCGACCGACAGCACTTCCGCCTGACGGGACCGGGACTAGCTCGACGGCTCGCTCATCTCGGTCGCGGCCCGCTTGGCGCGCTTGCGGATGTCGATCTGCAGCGACTCGTCCGCGTTGATCTGCAGGTAGCAGGCGCGAGCCTCCATCAGCCGCTTGAGCCCGCGGTAGGCCTCGGCCTCGTTCCAGCGGAGCTGCCAGTCGCGCGTCTTCATGTCGCCGACGCTCGTCGAGTCGCGCACGACCTCCTCGTAGCGCTCGAGCCGCGACAGCTCGCTCCACCACTCGCTGCGGAGCTCGTCGTCACCGGGGGCGAGCTTCACTGCGCGCTCGAACTGCGCGAGCGCGTCGTCTTCATTGCCGATGACCAGCAACGCGCGGGCCACCGAGCGCCACGCGCCGGCCGCCTCGGGGTGCGAGCTCGCCCACGCGGTGAGCGCCGGTAGCGCCCCCTGCACCGCCTGAAGATCGGTCCTGTCGGCTGGCCAGAACTTGAGCACGAGCGCCACCTGATCTCCAGGATCGGCGGCGAGCGCGCGCTCGATGGCGGCCCTCGCGAGCTCGTCCTTGCCCGCGCGCACGAGCGTCACCGCGAGCTCGTTGTGGATCTGCGTCGCCCCGGGGGTCGCGGACACGAACGCCTCGCCGGCAGCGAGCGCCTCGTCGATCCTGCCGAGCTCGCGCAGCGCACACACCTTGCCGGCCGCCGCCGCTTCGCTCGACGCGAGAGCGAGCGCGCGCTCGGATGCGACGAGCGCCAGCGCGAAGCGCTTCTCGCTCGCGTGGTAGCCCATCTGCTCGAGGTAGTACGCAGGGCTACGCTCGGCGGCCGCCCAGACCTGGTCCACGAAGTGGCTCTCGAGCATCGAGACCGGCACGTACGTGAGCGAGGTGGCGTCGCGCGGATCCTCGTAGACCTTCGCGAGCACGCCGAGCTTCGCGAGCGCGTCCATCGCGGCCATGTGATCCGGCTTGTGATCGAGCGCGAGGTAGAGCTCCTCGATCGCGGCGTCCTTCTCTTCACGCATCACGAGGATCTGCGCGAAGGTCACGTGATAGTCGGGCTCGCCCAGGAAGCTCTCACGGATCGCCTTGAGCTCCTTGTAGGCCTTCTCGAAGTCGCCCGAGTTCGCCAGGGCGTTCGCGTAGTTCATGCGCGCCGCGTGGTCGTCGGGGCACATGGTCACGATGCGCTTGAGCGTCTTGAGGGCGTTCTCGAAGTCGCTGGCGGCGAAGAGCTTCTGCGCCTTTTCCCAGAGCGGCGCCTTGTCGAAGAATCCCTCGAGCTGCGTCACGAGATCGGAGTTGCGGCGGCGCCAGTTGCCATCTTTGCCCATCGGAGAGGAGGAGAGAAAATCGCGGATCCAGCCGCGCAGCTCCTCCGCAGGGAGCCCTTTGTCGGCGAGGCCTTCGAAGTCCTCCTTCGGCACCGGCACCTTCGACGGCATGCCCTGGCGTCGCGCCA
The DNA here is from genome assembly GCA_005800325.1 of Myxococcales bacterium. Lineage (GTDB taxonomy): Bacteria > Myxococcota_A > Polyangia > Polyangiales > Polyangiaceae > SYFR01. Next base: position 7,048 of record SYFR01000134.1, read on the forward strand.
TCTTGGCATCGAGCGCCACCAGGACCCACTCACGCTCCACGCCCCCGCCACCGCGCTTTTCGCTCATCGCGGCGACCCTAGCAGTGCGGCGAAGCGCGCCTCAAGGACTATGCTGCGCGCGCGATGACGACACCGTCCGAGGCAATCGCGCTTGGCGACCGGGAGAGGCTCGGCCGCGGCGGTCTCAAGGAGCGTCTCGAGCGGCGCGCCGCGATCTTCCGAGCCGTCCGCGCTTTCTTCGAAGGGCGGGGCTACCTCGAGATCGACGCTCCGGCGGCCGTGCCCTGCCCCGGGCTCGATCTGCACCTCGACGCGTTCGCGATCGACGGGGGTGTGCGCGGGCGCCCGATGTACCTCTCGACCTCCCCGGAGTACCAGCTCAAGCGCCTCGTCGCGGGCGGCCTCGAGCGCGTCTTCGCGATCGCGCACTGCTTTCGCAACGGGGAGCTCGGGCGCCGGCACAATCCCGAGTTCACGATGTGCGAGTGGTACCGCGCCGCCTGCGGCTACCTCGCGCTGATGGATGAGACCGAGGAGCTCGTGAGGCTCGTCGCGACCGAGCTCGGCGACGGCACGCTCTCGTGCGACCGCGACCTCCGCATCGACGCGCGCGCGCCGTTCTTGCGCCTCACCGTGGCGGAGGCATTCGAGCGCTTCGCCGGGGCGAGCCGCGAGGAGGTATCGAGGCTCGCGGAGCGCGACGAGGACTCGTATTTTCGCCTGCTCGTCGAGCGCGTCGAGCCCGGGCTCCGCGGCCTCGGCGTGCCGGCATTTCTCTACGATTTCCCCGCGAGCCAGGCGTCGCTCGCGCGGTGCAGTCCGAGCGAGCGCGAGGTGTGCGAGCGCTTCGAGCTCTACGTCGGGGATCTCGAGCTGTGCAACGGCTTCGGTGAGCTCACCTGTCCCGTCGAGCAGCGCCAACGCTTCCTCGGCGATCAGCAGCGCCGCGCCTCAGAGGGCCTGCCCGTGTATCCGCTCGACGAGCGCTTCCTCGCGGCGCTCGACGAGGGCCTCCCCGACTGCGCCGGCAACGCGCTGGGCCTCGACCGCCTGGTCGCGGCCGTGCTTCACGTCGAGGACATCGCCGACGTGATGCCGTTCCCGCTCGGCGAGCTGTGACGCTCACGCGCCGCGCGGCTTGAGGCCGTGGACCTGCACGCCCTCGAGCCGGTAGACGTAGAGCTTCGGCGTCTTGCGTTCGGCGAGCGACTCGACGAGGCCGAGGTGAACGAAATGCATGCGTCCCTTGCCGGTCGGGTGCGGGGCGCTCGAGTCGTCGCCGCCGCTCGCGATCAGGAACACGCCCTCGCCGCTCTTCACCTCGAGGTTCGGCAGCGGGACGATGAAGAAGCGCTCGTTCTTGCCCCAGCTCTGCGTCGGCGCGTCCGAGACGACGTAGCGAGACAGATTGTCGTCGGTCCACGCGATCATCGGGACGCACTCACCGACGTCGTCCATCACCTCGGGTTGCCCGATGTGGAAGTACTTGCGCGCCGGGACGGGGAGCTCCGCCGCCTCGCTCTGAAGCACGGTGAGCCTCTTCGTCAGCCGCGTCACCACCGAGAAGGTACTGTGAACGCACTCTCGGTCACCATGAAAAGAACCCCTCCCCGTCCTTGACCGTGCCCGAGGGAACGACGATACGCGGGGGCAGGCACTCGCGACCGAATCGCGGTGCCTCGCGCGCAGAACCTGCGCCGCGCCCGATTTCCTGAGGAGTTCGCCATGAGCGCCGACGTCTTCGCCAACAAGAGCCCACTCGACGACAGCGAGCTCGCGCCCGTGGTCCCGACGCGCCCGGAGGACGTCGATGGCCTCGTCGCCGAGGCGCGCGCGGCCCAGGCCGAGTGGAGTGCGCTCGAGCTCGCCGAGCGTGTCGACAGGCTGGCCCCGCTCGCTCGCCGCATCCTCGCCCGCGCCGAAGAGATCGCCGAGCTGCTCCACCGCGAGGTCGGCAAGCCGGTCGAAGAGGCCGCGCTCGCCGAGGTCCTGCCCAACGCGGATCTCGTCGACTACTGGTGCGACAGCATCGAAGAGGCGCTCGAGAACAAGCTCGTGGATCTCGACCCGCTGAGCTACCCCGGAAAAACGGGCACCATCTCGCGCGAGCCGCGGGGCACCGTCGCGCTCATCACGCCGTGGAATTTCCCGGTGGCGATCCCGCTCCGCACGCTGGTCCCGGCCGTCCTCGCCGGTAACGCGGTCGCCTTCAAGCCGAGCGAGGTCACGCCGCGCACCGGCGCGCTCGTCGCGTCGTTGTTCGACGGGCTCGTCCCGAAGGGGCTCGTGACCCTCGTCCAGGGCGGCGCGGACGTGGGCCGAGCGCTGCTCGAGGCGAACGTCGACGCCGTCGTCTTCACCGGCAGCGTCGCGACCGGCAAGGCCATCGCGCGCGCGTGTGCCGAGCGCCTGCTCGTCTGCTCGCTCGAGCTCGGCGGAAAGGACGCCGCCATCGTCCTCGAGGACGCCGATCTCGATCGCGCGGCGAACGGCATCGTGTGGGGAGCCTTCAGCAACGCGGGCCAAAACTGCGCCGCCGTGGAGCGCGTGTTCGTGCACGAGAAGGTCGCCCAAGCCTTCACGGAGAAGGTCGTGGCGCTCACGAAATCGCTCTCTCGCGCGGAGCTCGCGGTGATGACGACGCACGCGCAGCGCGACAAAGTGCGCGGGCACCTCGAGGCTGCCGTCGCCCGCGGCGCCAAGGTCCTCACGGGCGGCGCGCCCGAGGGACAAGGGCACGAGTTTCTTCCCACCGTCGTCGCGATCGAGGGCGAGAACGCCGCGAGCGAGCTCATGACCGACGAGACCTTCGGGCCCGTCCTGCCGATCGCGATCGTGGCGAGCGCGGACGAGGCGGTAGAGCGGGCGAATGCCTCGCGCTATGCGCTGACGACGAGCGTCTGGACGAAGAAGGTCGCGCGCGGACGGGCCCTCGCGCGGCGTCTCGCGAGCGGCATCGTCACGATCAACAATCACGCGTTCACGGCGGCCCTGCCCGCGGCGCCGTGGACCGGACAGGGAGAGACCGGCTACGGCGTCACGAACAGCGTGCACTGCCTCTCGAGCCTGACGCGCGTGCGCTTCGTGCTCGAGGACACGAACCGCCAGAAGCGCGAGCTCTGGTGGTATCCGTACACGCCGACCTTGCGGACGATCGCGTTCGCGATGGCAGAGCTCAAGGGCGGAGCGCGCGGATTTGCCCGGATCGCGGCTCTCTTTCGCCTCGTGCCGGCGCTCCTGTCGCGACTCTTCGGGCGCGGGTGACAGCGCGGCCATGGCGATCGACCGACCGCTCATCCTGCTCTCGAACGACGACGGCTTCGACTCGCGGGGCCTCGCCGCGCTCCGTCGTGAGCTCGCGCGCTTCGCCGAGGTCGTGGTGTGCGCGCCGCAGCGCAACCAGAGCGCCTCGAGCCACGCGCTCACGCTCCACGCCGTCTTGCGACTGCATCGTGTCGACGACGCCACCTTCGCGCTCGACGGCACGCCCGCCGACTGCGTCTACGTCGCGCTCCACTCCGAGGGCCGCATCCTCACGCGCACCCCGGATCTCGTCGTCAGCGGCGTGAACCACGGGCCAAACCTCGGCGTCGACGTCGTCTATTCGGGGACCGTCGCTGCGGCGCGCGAGGGGGCGCAGCGCGGGATCCCGGGCTTGGCGATCTCGGCCGATGTCGGCGCCTCCTATGAGCGCGCGGCCGAGCTCGGGGCGAAGCTCGCCAAGGAGCTCTGCGGCGAAGCCACGCCACCGTGCGCGATGCTGCTCAACGTCAACGTCCCGCGAGGCTACGAAGGCGCTGTCCTCGCGACCCGCCTCGGAGAGCGGCGCTATCGCGACGCGGTCGTTTATCGCGCCGATCCGCGCGGCCGAGAATACCTGTGGATCGGCGGCAGCGAGGTGCACCACGAGCTGACCGAAGGGACGGACACCGCGGCCTGGGAGGCGGGCGTCGCGAGCGTCACGCCCCTCGCCCTCGAGCTCTCCGCGGGCGCGCCATCCGACGTCGCTGTCACGAGTCTCGTCGCGCGCGTGAGCGGCTCGGCCAACGACTAGCGGGCCGAGAACCTAGAGACCGCGCGGCACGTTGTCGAGATCCACGAGCGCGAGCGCGTGGCGCAAGAGCGCGCTGCGGTTCGCCTTGGTCAATCCGCGGCGCTTCAGCTCGTCGACCATCTCGTCGAGCTTCTCGAGCGTGTCGGTGTACATCGAGATGCAGATCACCTTGTAGTGGCTCGGCTTCTCCTTGGGAGCGCGCGCCGCCTTGAGGGCCTCGTGTCGCGGCGCGCCGTAAAACGCTCCGTGGAGGACGCCCTCTACCTCGTCGCGGTCGAAGACTTGGCGTGGTGCCTCGAGCGAATCGCTTCTCGTGCTCATGGTGCTCTCCTTCCCTCGTCACTCTCAGGCGCTGTGCAGAACCTTGGCGTCTGCGGCGTGCGTGCCGTTCATGAGCGCGTCGACCAACACCGCGTAGTCCTCGGCGCCGTGCGTTCCTGGCGCGTGCTCGAAGATGGAGCGTGCCTGCGCCGGCGCCTCCTTGAGCTTCGTCGTCGCGCGCACGGGGGCGAGGCACCGCTCACCGAAGTGGCTGCGCAGGGTCTCGAGCGCCTCGCGGCAGATGCGCGCGCGTGCGTCGTAGAACGTCGGCAGCACACCCCAGATTTGCAGGGGGTGACGCAGGAGCGTGTTCACGTTCTTCACGGTCTTGATCACCTGGCGCACACCGACGAGCGACAGGTAGTCGCACGCGACCGGCACGAGCACGCCCTCGGCGAGCACGAGCGCGTTCTGGTTCATGAGCGACAGGCTCGGCGAGCAGTCCACGATGACGTAGTCGTATTCGTCGGCGATCGGCGCGATCCGCTGCGCGAGCACGCGGTCGCGATTCTGTCGGCCCGCGAGGTAGAGCTCCGCGGCGGCCAGGGTCTCGTTGGCCGGCAAGAGGTCGAGGCCGGGCCGGAGCGTCTGGACCGCGTCGCTCACGCGCAGTCCCATGACGAGCACGTGGTAGAGCGAGCGCTCCGCCCGCGCCCAGAGCGAGACGGCGACGTTGCCCTGCGAGTCCGTGTCGACCAGGAGGACGCGCGCTCCGCGATCGGCGAGGCCCGCCGCGAGGTTCACGCTGGTCGTCGTCTTGCCGGTGCCGCCCTTGTGGTTGAACACGGCGATGCGGCGCGGCCCCTTCGTTGCCCCGGCCACGGCCGCGCTCGCGGCATTCGCTGCCGCGTCGTGCGGAGGCTCGCTCGCCACCGCGAAGACGCGTGACGTCGCCTGCGCGATGGTGCTCGGCTGCACGCTCACGGCGTGGCTCGCCGCGTCGGTCGTATCACGCGCAGCCTCACGACGCGCTTCGGCGACGTCGCTCGCAGCCGCGCGATCCGGCTCGGCATCGGCGCTCGCCTCGACCGGCGCGTCGTGCGCCCGAGCGTCGGCACGCCGATCCGCCCCGTGGCGCTCGTCGGTCGGCGCGTCCGCCGCTGGGTCGACCCACATCGTCTCGTCGCGGCGTCGGCGCGGAGCGTCGGTCGGACCGGCGAGCGGCTCCTCGACACTGGACGCGGCTTGCGCTGCGATTTCACCGAGGCGCATCCCCTGCGCCTCGCGCTGGAGCTGCGCGCGGCACGGCGTCGAGCACGCGGCCCTGCGCTTGCCACCGGGGGTGTAGAAAATCTGCGAGACGAGCGACACCTTGAACCGCTTCGCGCACGCGTCGCAGGTCACGCCATCGTCGTCGCCGTCGGTGCTCGCCTGGTTATGCTCGAGGCACCGCTGCGTGCAGAAGAACACGAAGGCGCCGTCCTTCTCTTCCATCTGGTAGCGGAAGATGACGGAGAACGTTGACCCACAAACGGTGCAAGACTCGCGAATATCGGACACGCTCTCGGTGCTCCTTCTCGTAGTGCTTCCTGAAGCTCTCAAGGAAGCCATGACCACGCCGCGCTCCGAAGGGCCAAGATTCTGCGCGCGAATTCGCCCGAGCCGCCCGCGAGGCGCTCGCTAGAACCACGTTCACGATGGACCGGGATCGCGCGCGGGCGCCGCCGATCTCCGAGGCGAGCTGGTCAGTGTCGGAAGTGCCGAACGCCCGTGAAGATCATCGCGATGCCGAGCCTGTCCGCGCTCGCGATGACGTCCTCGTCCTTCACGCTGCCGCCCGGCTGCGCGATGGCGACGACACCGTTCTGCGCTGCGAGCTCGACGCCGTCAGGAAACGGAAAGAACGCATCCGAGCCGAGCACGCTGCCTTGGGCGCGCTCCCCGGCCTTCGAGCACGCGATGCGCACGCTCTCGACGCGCGACATCTGCCCCGCGCCCACGCCGACGACGCTGCCGCCCGAAACGTCGGTCGCACGCGCCAGCACGATCGCGTTGCTCTTCACGTGCTTGGACACCTGCCACGCGAGCTCGAGCCCGCAGAGCTCGGCCTCGGTGGGCGCGCGCTTCGTCACGACTCTTCCGAGCCGCACTTCGCCACGACCGCTCGCGTCTGCGCCTTGCGCGACGAACCCGCCGCCGACTCGCTTGAGCTCGAGGCCGCGCGCCGGGACGAGCTCGCCTACCGCGACGAGCCGCAGGTTCTTCTTCTTTCCGAGCAGCTCGAGCGCCTCCGCGGAAAACCCTGGAGCGACGACGCCCTCGATGAACGTCTCGGCGATGACCTCTGCGGTCGCTCGGTCGCACGCTCGGTTCAGCGCCACGATCCCGCCGAAGGCGCTCAGCGGATCGCCCTCGCGCGCCAGCCGATAGGCCTCGCTCAAGCGCTCGTGCACCGCGAAGCCGCAGGGATTCGAGTGCTTGATGACCGCCGCCGCCGGCCCCGCCATCTCGCGCACGACCTCGAGCGCCGCGTCGAGATCGACGAGGTTGTTGAAGCTCAGCTCCTTGCCGCCCGCATCGACGCTGCGTCCCCGCGCGAGCGAGCCCTCGGGCGCGCCCCGCTCGCGATAGAATGCGCCGCTCTGGTGCGGGTTTTCCCCGTAGCGGAGCCCCGCGACCCGCTCGAGCGCGAAGGTCAGGTACGGAGGCAGCGCTTCGTTCGGCTTGCCTTCGGCCGCGCCCGAGAGCCACGCCGCGATCGCCCCGTCGTAAGCCGCGGTGTGAGCGTACGCCTTGGCCGCGAGCCGCCTCCTCGTCCCCTCGCTCGTGTCACCGTCGCGCTCGAGCTCGGCGAGCACGACGGCGTAGTCCGCCGGATCCGAGACCACCGTCACGCGCGCGTGGTTCTTCGCGGCGCTCCTCACCATCGAGGGTCCGCCGATGTCGATGTTCTCGACGACCTCCTCGTAGGCTGCGCCGCGCGCGACGGTCGCCTCGAAGGGGTAGAGGTTCACGACCACGAGATCGATCGGCCGCGCCCCGAGCCGGGCGAGGTCGCCGTCGTCGTGCCCGAGCCGCGCGAGGATCCCGCCATGCACGCGGGGGTGCAGCGTCTTCACGCGGCCGCTCATCACCTCGGGCGAGCCGGTGTAGTCCTCGACCGCGACCGCGGGCACGCCGCCCTCGCGCAGCGTCTTCAGGGTTCCCCCCGTCGAGAGGAGCTCGAACCCGAGCGCGACGAGGCGCTTCGTGAGCTCAACGACGCCGGTTTTGTCTGAGACGCTGACGAGTGCGGTGCGGGCCATCGAAGCCCTCGTGCCTCGGAGTCGCGTCGAGATCAAGGCCCCGGGCTCGACCAGTCGCGTCTTCTCGCGATCGTGGCCAAGCCGCACCGCCTCAAGCTACGCGGCTCAGGCCCCGGGCTGCTCGGCGACGCTGGCGTGTGCCGGGCGCGCCGGCTCCGGGCCGCCGTCCGCCAGGCCCGCGCCCTCGCGCACGAAGAGCTCGCCGTCGCGGAACTCGACCATGGTGCGCGGCGGCCCGAACACCGTGTCGGCGTCCTCGAGCAGGAGCGCCTCGCGCAGCACCTCGTCGACGTGATCGATGAGGACGATGCGCATCAGCTTGAGCACCCGGCGCGGGATTTCCCGCAGATCCTTGCGATTCTCCTTCGGGAGGAGGAGCGTCGTGAGGCCCGCGCGATGCGCCGCGAGGAGCTTCTCTTTCACGCCGCCGATCGGCAAGACGCGTCCGCGCAGCGTGACCTCCCCCGTCATCGCGACGTCGCGGCTCACCGGCACGCGCAGGAGCGCGCTCACGATGGCGGTCACGATGGTGACTCCGGCGCTCGGCCCGTCTTTGCGCACGAAGTCCGGGAAGTGCACGTGCACGTCCACGCTCTGCATGTAGTCGTCGGAGAGCCCGAGCTGCTTCAGCCGCGAGCGCACGTAGCTCATCGCGGCGTGCCCGCTCTCTTCCATCCCCTTCTCCAGGCGGCCGGTGATGATCACCTTGCCCTTGCCCGGCACCACCGTCGCTTCGGCCTCGAGGATGTCGCCGCCGTTCGCCGTCACCGCGAGCCCCTTCACGAGCCCGATCTCATCCTTGTCCTCTTTCTTCGTGTGCCGGTATTTGGGCACGCCGAGGAGCTTCGGTACCGCCTTCGCGTTCACCTCGATGGGCCGGTCCTTGCCATTCTTGACCACGTCGCGCGCGACCTTGCGGCACACGCTGGCGAGCTCCCGATCGAGCGAGCGCACCCCGCTCTCCCGCGTGTAGTGGTGCACGATCGTGCGGATCGCGTTCTCGCTGATGGTGAGCTCCACGTCGTCGAGGCCGCACTCGCTGCGGTTGCGCGGCACGAGGTATTTCACCGCGATGTTGAGCTTCTCGAACTCGGTGTAACCGCCGAGCTCGATGATCTCCATGCGGTCCTGGAGCGGCAGCGGGATCCCCGACAGCGAGTTCGCCGTGGTGACGAACATGACGTCCGACAGGTCGGAGTCGAGATCGAGGTAGTGGTCGTTGAAGGCGCTGTTCTGTTCGCGGTCGAGCACCTCGAGTAACGCCGAGGCCGGATCTCCGCGAAAGTCGCTCGACATCTTGTCGATCTCGTCGAGCAGCATCACCGGGTTGTTCGTGCCGACCTTCTTCAGCGACTGGACC